>JAPLKF010000001.1 GCA_026388215.1 Pseudomonadota bacterium
GCAGCCTGTACCCCAAGAACCCATGAACCTCTTTTCAAAAGGACAGTAAAAGAGGCAGGGTTAAACCCATACCTCCTTGAATTTGTAAGCATCAGGGAGCAATCCTCATGGGTGCATATGAATAACCCTCAGGTTGCGACAGAAAAGGCAAAGGACCTCATTAAAATGGGAGTTGCCAAAGCTGCACTGCTTGAGGAAGGAGAAGAGATCAGGCTTCCTGTAAAGACCGACTGCCTGATCATAGGTGGAGGGGTAGCTGGTATTACTGCCGCACATAATCTTGCATATCAAGGTTTTAATGTAACCATTGTAGAGAGGGAGACAAAACTCGGCGGTCTTTTAAACAGGATAGGGGAGATCGAAAGCGATGACAGAGAAATTTCATCTGAAGAGATTGTGAAGGCAAAGATAGACCAGATAGTCAAATATCCAAATATTAAGGTATTCACAAACACTACCATAAAAGATATTACAGGATATATAGGGAATTATAAGGTCACAGTTCAGTCAAACGGCAC
The DNA here is from genome assembly GCA_026388215.1 of Pseudomonadota bacterium. Lineage (NCBI taxonomy): Bacteria > Pseudomonadati > Pseudomonadota > Pseudomonadota bacterium. Next base: position 519 of record JAPLKF010000001.1, read on the forward strand.
CGAAGAAACCTTCGATGTATCAACGGTTATTGTGGCTACCGGGATGCAGGAAGTCGAACCCGTTGACCAATTCTGCTACGGTGAGAATAACCATGTCGTAACCCAGCTTCAGTTGGAGGGTCTACTTAAAGAAAACAGACTCGACAATATCGGGAGCGTGGTAATGATCAATTGTGTAAATTCCATGAACGAAACCCGAGGATGCTGCAATATCGGCTGTAATGTATCCATTAAAAACGCCATCACGTTAAAAAAGAGATTCAACAATGCGAAAATTTATATCCTCTATAGAACCCTCTGTTTGGTAAAGGAAGAACGGAGGATTGTCGAAAAGGCAAAAGATGCAGGTATCAAATTCATCCGTTTCCCTGATGACCGCTATCCTGAAGTAAACAGTGACAACGATCAACTATCAATAAAGGTTTATGATACCCTTCTGGGCAGGGAATTTAATATCCCTGCTGATTTACTCGTTCTGACAACTGCCTTTGAAGGCGATAAGAGCGTAGACGAGGTAAAAGGTCAGCTTAAGGTCTCTTCAAATGCGGAAGGATTTTTCCAGGAAGCACATATCAAATTGGGACCTTTAGACTTTCCAGTAGACGGGGTCTTTCTATGTGGTGGTGCCCGATCACCGAAAAATGTAAAGGATACCTGTGAGGAAGCTATTGGAGCAGCAATGAGAGCTTCTATTCCTATGAAGAGGGGCTACATAGAAGCAGAAGGCATTGTTGCAGACATAAATCTTAATGAATGCAACGGTTGCGGGATTTGTGTTGATAACTGCCCTTATAGTGCAATAAAATGGGCAGCTGAAAAACAACCTGCTGTAATTAAAGCCCTTTGTAAAGGATGTGGTCTCTGTGCTGCAGATTGTCCGAAAAATGCGATAACAGTTGTTCATTTCTCAGATGAACAAATCCTTGCCCAGGTAGAAGCTGCCCTTGAAGAAAAACCTGAAGAAAAGATTGTTGCCTTTGTCTGTCATTGGTGCTGCTTGGGGGCAGTAGATATGGCAGGTGTAGGCAGGTTGCAATACCCACCAAATGCAAGGCTCATCAGGGTGATGTGTTCGGCACGGGTTGCAGCAAAACATGTGTTTCGTGCCTTTGAGCTTGGTGCGGCGGGAGTATTTGTAGGAGGATGTGAATTCCCGACCTGTCATTACATTGTGGGCAATTATAAGGCTGAAAAACGGATGGAAAGGGTCAAAAAGACCCTTGCCAGAAAAGGCTATAATCCTGAAAAACTTTGGGTCGACTGGCTTTCAGCAGCAGATGGTCCTAAGTTTGCAAATATTATGAGAAATATGGTGAAACAACTTAACCTGGGGTGAATACATGGAATTAGCGACAAAAGAGATGGAGATGGATAAGTCTGAATTGGCAAAAAATGTTTACGATGTATCAATGTTCCGGGTGTGTGAACAGTGTGGATGTTGCAGTTCTGCATGTCCTCTTACCGGCAAGAATGGTTTCAATATCCGGCGTATTATAAGACATCTTGAACTTGATCTGGCTGATGAAGTTGCTGATTCTCCATTGCCATGGTCATGCACGACCTGTGGCAGGTGTGAAGATGCATGCCCAAATGGAATCAAAATCCTTGATCTTATAAGATTTTTACGCCAGTCATCTCCTGAAAAATGGGTACCTGAGGGGCCACCGTGTATCCTTGCCTGTCCCGCTCACATAAATATACCAGAATACCTAAGACTTATAGCCCAGGGAAAAATTGACGAAGCATACGCTCTGATTCGAGAAAAGGTTCCTTTCCCTGGTATTTTGGGTCGTGTCTGCACCCGGCCCTGCGAGGATAAATGTAAGCGCGGGGAGGTAAACAACCCCGTTTCCATATGTGTTCTCAAACGATACGTGGCTGATAACGAAAAAGTCTCACAGGAAAAGTTTTTACAGGTTCCAAAAGATACCGGCCATAAGATAGCAATCATCGGGGCTGGTCCATCCGGTCTTACTGCAGCATTTTATATTAGGAAAAAGGGCCATCAGGTTATTATTTTTGAAGAGAAATCCGAACCGGGAGGCATGATGTACTCTGCCATTCCGGCTTATCGTTTACCTCAGGAAGTTGTGAAAAAAGAGATTCAACAGGTTCTGGATATCGGGATTGAATTAAAGACTGGAAAAAAATTGGGAAGGGATTTTGACATACCTCAGTTGAAAGCCGATGGCTATGAAGCAGTTTACATTGCTACTGGTGGGTCATTGAGTAGAAAAATAGGCCTGAAAGGGGCCGATTTGAATGGTGTTTTCTGGGGTGTAGATTTTCTCTATGAGTTAAAGGAAAAAAAAGAGATTATTTTAAAAGACAGGGTGATTGTGATAGGTGGTGGAAATGTTGCGGTTGACGTTGCCCTTACTGCACTCCGTCTTGGTGCAAAAGAGGTAACTCTGGCCTGTCTGGAGAGTCGTGAAGAAATGCCAGCTAATGAGTGGGAAATCAAACAGGCACTGGAAGAAGGGATTATTATAATGCCCTCATGGGGCCCTTCCAGAATACTGGGAAGTAACGGAAATGTTTCAGGAATAGAACTTGTTCAATGCACCTCAGTTTTTGATAAAGACAATAATTTTAATCCTACCTTTGATAATAATATTAAGACGTTAGTTGATGTTGACATAGTGATGCTTGCCATAGGACAGGCAGCTGACCTTTCTTTTGTAGAGGGCAGCAAAGTACCATTGAAGGTTGACCGCGGAATCATAGTGGTTAATAAAACAACTCAGGAAACAAATATACCCGGTGTTTTTGCAGGGGGCGATATAGCCGGTTTACCTGGTACTATCATAGAAGCCATTTCAGCCGGAAGAAGGGCAGCAAGCTCAATCGACAGATTTTTAGGCGGAGACGGTAACATAGATGAAACTTTTGTGGAAATACCACTAATTCAACTTACCCTTGGAAGGAGGAAGAAAGGTTTTGCAGATCTTAGAAGAATAGAAGAAAACAAATTACCAATTAATGAAAGAAAAAATAATTTTACAGAAGTTGAGCTTGGATTTAATCAAGATCAAGGACAAAGTGAAGCAATGCGATGCTTGGAATGTGATTCAGAAATTAATGCCTGTTTAAAAAACATATAAAAAATCAGTTATATAATAATATTTAAAGGAGTGGGGATTAATGATTTAGGTTTATTGAAAAATAAAGGTTCTGATAAGGAATATTATGTTAACCATTATTTATTACTTTTTATAATTTTAATTATTTCCTCTATTTTTCTGTCTCTAACAAAGTATTTAACACTAGATCCTTCTCTTTCATTCTCAACTATGCCCTTGCTTCTTAGAATTGATAGATGTTGTGAAACAGTTGATTGTGGAAGATCCAAATATTTCCATATATTTCTTACACACTTTTCATTTTCTAATAATGTTTCTATAATTTTTATTCTTATAGGGTGACCGATGGTTTTGAATATGTCTGCCCATTTTAAATATGAATTGTCTTTCATATGAGAAGAAAATACTATTCAAATATTATTAATAAGTCAAATAAATAAAACAATTATTA
>JAPLKF010000002.1 GCA_026388215.1 Pseudomonadota bacterium
CAACGATAAAGATATTCAAGACGATCAATTCAAGCCTCAGGGACAGCGAGCTTATGTATTCGATCTTGCAAGAGGTACAGTCCCTGATTCCTTATGAACTCGCCATCGTGATGGTCAGAGACGATAACAGACCTGACGAGCTTATGATCTATGACCTGCAGAGCAGGGGGCCCATAAACCTTTCGAAGGGATCGTACTACCCGTATAAGGGAACGATCCTTGATAAGGTGATCCAGCAGGAGATGACACTCCTCTTGACGGACACAGGTCAACTTACACATGATACCGAACGGGAGCTCTTTGTTAACCAATATTCAGGGGCAAGTCTTATCAGCGCCTTACGGATAGCCGGCGAAGTTAGTGGTATTATCGCATTGTGTTCACAAAATCCAAATAATCTTAACGAAGAATTAGAATTTGTAGAGGTTGCGAGAGATAGTGTTGCGTTTGCTATTGAGCGTACGAAGCTTTCTACGTCTGTTAAAAGAAGAGACCAGGAATTTGAAACCTTAAAACAGATCGGAGGTGCCCTTGCAGCATCAACATTCGATATTGACCAGGTTTTAAAGTATGCAATGGATATGATACGGGTAACGATGGACGTCGAGGCAGGTTCCCTGCTACTTATCCATAACGGTGAGCTTGAGTTCAAGGTCAGCTTTGATATAGATGCTGCGGCACTTGGTCAGTCAACAATTAAAATAGGTCAGGGGATTGCGGGATATGTAGCTTCTCAGGGGAAATCCATTATCGTCAACGACGTACGGCAGTCACCCCATTTTATCCCTTCATTTGATAATACCACCGGGTTCAAGACGAAGTCTGCCCTGTGCGTTCCCATGATCTCACAGGGGAGGGTAATCGGGGTTATTGAACTGCTGAACAAACGTAACGGTGATTTTGGTAACAATGACGAGCAGCTTCTCCAGTCGATCATCTCATCGCTCATTATTGCAATAGAAAATGCACGACTTTACCAGGAGACCGTCTCTATGACAGAACATGAGAGAGACATCCGCCATATTTTTCAGAAATTTGTACCTAAAGAAGTAGTCGACAAGATCATCTACGGTGAAGAGACAGGCGCTCCCCTTATGGACGAGTTCAGAACATTGACCTTCCTCAATATCGATATCAGGGGATTCTCAAAACTTGCTAAGGCTATTGGTCCCCATAAAACCGTCCCTATGATAAACTATTTCTTTGCGATCATGGGCGAAATCGTCTTCAAAAACCAGGGTATTGTTGATAAGTATCTGGGAGACGGCTTCCTTGCACTATTCGGCGCGCCAATCTCAAGTGTATCGGATGCGGATAATGCCATCGCGGCTTCTCTGGATATGAAGCTGGCAATCGTGCCGGTAAGTGATTATTTCCTGAAAGAAGTAGGGACGACATTATCCATGGGTATAGCAATTCATACCGGTGAAGCCGTTATAGGAAACATCGGCTTTGAGAAAAAGATGGACTATACGGTAATAGGCGATGCTGTGAATACGGTCTTCAGGCTACAATCCATTGTAAAGCCATTAATGAATGGCATCCTCATCAGTGAAAAAACCCGTAAGGCAGCTCAATCAAAACTCGATGTAAGGGAAATCGGTGAATATGATATCGATGCAGCATCTGAAAAAGTAAAAGTATATGAGCTTTTGAGACAGCATAAAATCTGACAGAACGCTTCACTTTGTTAGCAATGACAGCCCTGTATTCATGACTCTTTGAACACAACCTGGTATTCATTTATTGATGTTATACCACTTCGCTCTCAAACAATAAATATGGTATCCATGAAAAAAATTCCTTCGCACTCCGCACTACATTCCAGACCATACTAAACATTCATTCCACTAAAATGGACAAACTTGCCCTTTTAAGGGCTTCGGACATGTCCATTTTCCCTTCGGGACGTTCCACTTCTTGTAAGTATGGTTCCCCTGTCATTTCGTGATGTCGTGCTTCAGGAACATTTTTCATGAGTCTTTGATGGCGAAGCAGTATTATTCAGCGGATTAAAGATGCCCACAGAATGAATGTCAGGGGTGATACAAGGGTGGAGAGGGTAATAGCACCTGATGCAAGGTCTGTATCGCCCCCGATCTCACGTGCCAGTATGTATGAGGTCGTGGCGGTCGGTGTGGCCAGGAGGATAATCCCGGGAAGCGCATCTTTTGGGGAGATGTAATACATTTTGCAATAAAGGACAGCGAGGAAGGGCAGCACCATGAGCTTTAAAAAGGAGACGACGGCGGAGAGTTTAAAAGATTTCTTGATAGTGCCGATTGACATCGATGCGCCTATGATGATAAGCGCCATCGGGAGGGCAATATTTGCCAGAATCCCCATGCCTTTTAACAAAACATTAGGTAGAGAAATATTTGCATAGAGAACCAGAATACCAAGAAAGGTGGCAATGATAACAGGGGTCTTGATTATGGGTATTAAGGCCTTTAATATGTTTTGTTGTTTCTGAGAGGTCCAGGATAGTATGGCTATTGCAAGTGAGTTATTTATTAGGATTAAAAATCCAATAAGGATGCTCCCCTTCTTAAGCCCCTCCTCTCCGAGCATATAAAACAGTACGGCAAGACCTATATAAGTTACATTCCCGTGGAATGTTGTTTGAACAAAGCTGCCAAGCCGTCCCCCTCTTAACCCTACTATTATGCCGAGGAGCAAGGCGATGCAAAATATAATCCCAGTAGGAAGTAAGACGGAAAAGATGTGTGAAAATGTGACATCTTTTATATTCGATTTTACAATGCCGGTAAATATAAGGACTGGTAATGGAAAAAGAAATATAAACCTGTTAGCTTCTGAGATAAAGTGGCTTTTTAAAAACCCTTTCCTCTGGATAATATACCCGAAGATGATGATAAAAAAAATAGGCGCTATGGTTTCAATTACAGCCATTTTTCTCCTATAAGCGTTATTCCCGCAATGCTCCATTCCATAACTCGAAGGCCGGGAATTCTGTTTGCCTCTCTTCTTTTTTGTAGAAAATTGCGTATGTCATGGTCTTGTATTGTGAAAATACCCCTGAATTTGAGGCTATAATCCTCTCCCTCCATGTACCTGTGTTGATATAGTATCTGTGAAAACCATTAGCTACCCCCAGGAAGGAAACATTTTCCTTATGCGTATGTCCATAGGCTACATAGAGGGCATTTTCTTTTTCTGCCATTTCCTCATAGTGCGGTTCTTTTGTCTCAAAATACGAAAAGATTTTAAGGAGCTTTTCTGCCCAGCCTATTGGAATAATTTTTGAGAGAAAGAGCATGTATTCAAGTTTATCAGCTTCATCCAGCGGATTTAATGATTTATCATGCTTTTTAATCCATTCTCTCACGTATGGTATCGTAAAAAAATAATTAACCGTCTTTTTTATAGACTCTTCTATGAAGGATTTTATCTCACCTTCACTATACGTAGTTTGTAGATAATCAAATATCCTCCACTGAGGTCTTATATCTTCGATGCTTTTCAATTCATCTTCAAGTTCAGGGAATTTTTTCTTTATTTCAAAGGGTAATCTGACAAATAGCTCGACCGTATTGACATCCCCTATTGGGATCCCATCTGCTTCAAAATTATAAACATCAAACTCATGGCCATGCCTTATTACAACACCATATGCTTCATTTTCATAATACCCATTTACTATTAAAACATTTCCAAAGGCATCCTTCAGAATATCATTATAACCATCAATTTCCCCTATCATCCTGTCATGATTACCGGGTATGAGATATTTTTGTATTGGTATGGGGTGAAACTGCTTATCCGCCTGCCTGATTATGTCTAAGCTTGTATTATTTGCTTCGATGGCGTTACTCAGTATATGCTTTAAGTGGGGATGGTATGGTGGATTATTAAGCTGAGAGCTGAGAGCTGAAGGCTGAGAGCTGTTTTTTAAGTTCGGCTTTTTCTCTACGCTCCACGCTCTTCGCTGCCCGCTGCTGTTATTCCACGGTTTTTCCCTATCCTCAACTGTCATCCAATATTCACTTCTAAGCAGGTCGAGCGTATCACCTGCAAAGACAACTATCAGTTCTTCATACTCCTTATCTCATACTTCCCTTTATATAATCAAAAAAATGCGAGAAGGCCTTGTGAGATAAATTATGGCAAGAAGTTCCATCAGATAAGTGCAGATCACTAATCACTATAAGCATATGAACGTTTTAACACGTCACTACGAAAGGTTGCAAGAGATTTAAAGGGCACGAAATTATAGACATTCTAT
>JAPLKF010000003.1 GCA_026388215.1 Pseudomonadota bacterium
AACCTGAATCTTTGCTTCATCTGTCTTTGCCCTAATAGCAAATATATCAAGTATAAGCTGGTTTCTATCGATGACCTTTAACTCTGTAAGGGATGAGATATTCTTGATCTGACCCGGATACAGCTCCTCATCAAATATCAGGAGGTCTGCGCCAAGCTGCTGGCATTTAATTACAATCTCTTCTATCTTACCTTTACCAACAAGGTATTTCGGGTGTAATGCCTTTGGCCTTTGTATCACAGTATCCAGAACAGATATCCCTGCAGAATAACAGAGGTCTTTGAGTTCTGCGATGTGGTCCTCAATGTTTTTATAAGAGCCTGGAGGAACAACACAGACAAGCACGCATTTCTCCCTGTTCTTGTCTACAACATAAAATCTGCCCCTCTCTTTAACAAATTCATTCTCCAGCTCTGTTATGAACCCGGTAAAATCTATATTAAGTTCCTGCATGCTGAGAGGTCCTATAAACTCCCATGCCCTGCCCTTTTTGTTCTGCGGTATGAGGTGACCAATATGTATTGCTTCTGCTTGTTCCCCTCTCCTTTCGGCAATACAGGCCACAAGGTCAAGCTGCAAAATGGCAAGGTCAGCCAAATCCTCTTTTGAGAGGAGCTCGCCATCAAGGTGGGTATGGATAAACCTCACACCCCTGAACCTCGCCCTTCCAACCCTTTCTGTAGAGAGCGGTGGTATCTCGACCCTTCCTCTGTCACCCACAATCACGTACTCGATAAGCCCTCTTCTGTTTACAATAAGGCCTACCTGCCTTGAAATCTCCCTCGAAATCTGCATGATATTTCTGGCGATATCAGGTGAAACAATCTCTGCTAATTCCACCCTTTTTTTATAGAGATTGACAAGCCTTCTTTTGATAAGGTGGTCGAGACCTTGAATATTTCCGTATATCTCTATAGCTGTCCTCTACAATTCAATATTTTTGAGATTGTATATGGTTTTTACTACCATAAAACGTATCATCATAAGGGTTGCTATGAATATTATAATACAGGTTACAATAAATCTCACCTTCAGAAAAAAGGGAGGTGAGGTTCCATGCTGGGAAAAAACGAGTATCCAGTAAGATGACCACGCAAGCAAGGCGATTGTAAAGAGCGCATAGATAATCATTATCAACATAGACACGATACCGCCAAATCCACCGAATGGATTAGGGGGCTCCCTAAAGTTTATGTCCTTTGTCCCGAAGTATAGAGAGATAACAGGGGCAGCAAGGGTAATAAGGATTACATATCCAAAGGAAACATAGTACAGAAATGCCGGTGGTGATATGTAAACATTCGAAAGATAATTTAATGTGAGGGAAAGAAAAAGGATTGGGGGGATATATAGTGCGAGCTTCTTGAAATACAATTCTTTTGTGCTCACAGGTGAGGAAAGGAGAATCCAGAATGGCCGCCCTTCAAGCTGGAATGAGGGGTATACAAACCTCACACATATAGCTGATACTACGAATGTGAGAAGCCCCATATTGAGAAAGGTAAGCAGGCTCTCTAAAAAGATTGTTGGCAGCGGTGTCCTGTCCTTTGGGAAAATTTTGAAGTTATACACATACACAAAAACGAGAGCTAATATGAGAAAAACCTGAGACCATTCCTTCGGGTCCCGTTTAAGATTTTTTATCTCCTTGAGGAACAGATTTTTTGTCCTCATGGGGAAAAAGAAAAATATCCTCCCTAATATATCCCTTTTCACGGTGGTTGATGCTGATTTCAGGTTCGTATAACATTGCATATAAAAATATTCATGGACCCAGTAGGATATGGTGACTATAGCAGCCGCTGTGGAGAGAAAAAACCCTAAATCTATTGCTATCGACGATGGATTCTGTCCTTTTGTAAAATAAATAACTGTTTCTATAAAAGGGTTTGTAGGTATGAGCGGATGGGTGGGGATTGAAAGAAACCTCATATACTCATAAAGATAGGTAAAACTCTCAGGCCTTGCAAGCTTCTCTATCTGAATTGCCCTGAAGGCAATTACAAGTAAGGCAATGAGTATCAGGGATAAAAAGGAGAATGTATTTTTTATGACCCTGGGGGACAGGAATCTTCCAAGCACCATGACAACTATAAAGGCTATCCCATAGGGAATCATGGTAAGGGGGATAAGCAGCAGGCATGAAATAAAAAAGGTCACATCGAACCTCGAAATAGCAGTGTAATAAGACAGCAAAATCGGGATTGAGAAAAACAGAAACGCCCATGATGATTCAAAAAGGGCTTCTATGCTCCTTGTAAAAAAGACCTCTGTCATGGATATAGGATTTGTCAGGATAAATGGCAGGTCATCCTTTGTAAAAAACCATTTTATGATGCTACTTATGTTACTCAGGATAAGGAATATAAAAAAGACAAAAAAGATCGTGGAGAGGAGTTTTATTATGAGGAACTCACCTATAATCTCAAAGGAGTTAAAAAACTTGAATGTCTTATAGAGAAAGATGAATACAAAGATAGATACGAAAAAAAAGAAGGAGAGGAACACGCTATAGCGTGCATACTCCTTCTTATGATGCTCCATAGAATGCCTGAACATTCTAAATCTGATATAAAAATGGCTGAAGAGGTATTTCACGCTAATGACCCGTTACCCAAATTCCTCTTGAGGTCTCCTGGAAAATATTCCTTCCGCTCTCTGCACAAAATTTTTGACCTTCCCTAAGTCTTGCTCGCTCGATTTTGCAAACTCGGCTCCAGCCTCAAACAGTGCAAATCGCCCTTTCGGGACGCTCACTTCGCCTAAGGGTGGTGACCCAAAAATTCTGTGATGTTCGCTCCAAGGAAATTTTCCAGTCACTTTCCACTCTTTTTCACTTACCACTTGCCACTTCTCACTATCTTTACGCAAAGAGACGGAAGAATATTGTTTCAAGCTTTTCATCCTTCGAACCTCTCAATATTTCTAAAGGTCCTTCAGCAATCAATTGCCCCCGATCTAAAACCCCGACGACATCAGATATCTCCTCCACTACATTGAGCATATGGGTGGATATGAAGACAGTCTTCCCCTCCCTTGCGAGTTTTAAAAATATCTCCTTCACCCTCTTCATTCCTCTCGGGTCAAGACCAACAAGGGGTTCATCCACAACAATTACCGGCGGTGAGGGGAGAAGGGCAATTGCTACTGCAACCCTCTGTTTCATGCCG
>JAPLKF010000004.1 GCA_026388215.1 Pseudomonadota bacterium
ATCTTGCTTCCTCCTGTTATTTCCGCATTTGGAAAGGATGGGTGGAGGTATGCATGGTTTTTTATGGGGATCGCCGTATTCATTTTTGCCTTTGTTTGCTATGCATTCCTGAGAAATAACCCGAAGGAGAAGGGGCTCTCAATTTACGGAGGGGAAGAGGAACAGAAAGGGGGACCAAAGGTTACCCTTTTTTCCGCATTCAAGGATATTGTGGTAGAACCCGAAATATGGAAACTTGGGTGTGTATATTTTATGTATGGCTTCTCTTACATAATATACCTGACCTTTTTTGTTGCATATCTTACCAAGGAATTAGGGGTTGCACCGGTTGCGGCAGGCAGGATATTTGCGGTTCTCGGAGTTTTCAGTATATTCTGCGGGGTTATATGGGGCTGGATATCAGATGTCCTCGGGAGAAGATATGGCTCAATGCTTGCCTACATAACACTTGCCCTTTCGTATGTTGTTTTTGCCTTCTGGAAGGATTCCACAGGTTTTTATATATCCGCTGTAGTGTTTGGCATCACAGCCTGGTCTATCCCTACTATTATGGCGGCAGCTTCAGGAGATGCAGTGGGGGGAAGGCTGGCACCTGCGGGTCTTGGTTTTATTACACTCTTTTTTGGAATAGGCCAGGCCCTGGGACCTGTAATAGGCGGTTTAATCAAGGATGCAACAGGGACATTCACAAATGCCTTTGCCCTTTCTACTGCTGTCTCTTTATTGGGTGCCTTTGGCTCTCTGATACTGAAGAAGCGGGCATCATAGCATGGAGCATGGAGCAGATAGCAGAGGGTATATGCTTTAAAACGCGAGGGATACTATGAAAAATGATGGGTCATTTACTGTCCGTGACCTGCCGAAGCCGGAAAGGCCGAGGGAGAGGCTCTTAAAGTTCGGTGCTGAGGCATTATCATCTCAGGAGCTTCTGGCTCTGATTGTTGGGCAGGGTGTTTCCAAAAAATCTGTCATGACTATTGCCCAGGAATTAATGACAAGGTTTGGTAGTATCAGGGCAATAAGCGAGGCAACAATCGAAGAGCTTTGTAAGATAAAGGGTATCGGCATTGCAAAATCAGCCAAGCTCAAGGCTTCATTTGAACTTGCAAAAAGAGAGGATTTGGAAGAAGAACATGTAGATTACGATATTAAAGACCCTCAAGGTGTGGTAAAAGCTATTCGTGCAAAAATCAAAGATAAAGCAAAGGAACATTTCAAGCTTATCCTCCTCAACACACGGAATAAAATAATAGGGATATCAGACATTTCAACGGGCACCCTTAGTGCGAGTCTTGTCCATCCCCGTGAGGTTTTTAAAGAGGTAATCACGCATAGCGCCTCTTCGGTAATCTTGGTCCACAACCACCCCTCGGGTGACACTGAGCCATCAGAAGAGGATATAAAAATAACCAGGCGTATGATTGAAGCAGGCAAAATATTGGGGATTGAAGTCCTCGATCACATCATCATCGGAAAGAAGGACTTTTGCAGCCTGAAAGCAAAAGGACTTATGTAACTATATACTTCCATTGGAAAAATTCAGAACATATAATTTTCTTGGCAATGTTATATTTATAGTGCTAAATATGTCTTATAAGGACATTTAATGCGTTATAAATATGACAATTTAAAAACCCTTGGATCAAGCGGCACATTTAGAATGTTTTTATAGGGTTTGCATTAAGGCAAAAAAACGATGGGTAATATAGGCATAGGAGAATATATTGTTTAATGGCAAAGAGGCATAGAGGAAAGCTTGTTTTTATGAATAGCTTAAGGGGGAAATTGGAATATAAGAAATAAAAAAGAGAGACATTGCCTCGGGACGGAACCCTTTGGTTTGTCTCTCATCGTGATTATGGATTAATAATATTATGGATTTTAACTTTTTCAGTGTTAAGAGGAAAAAAGGTATAATTGAAGGAAAATGGCGAAGAG
>JAPLKF010000005.1 GCA_026388215.1 Pseudomonadota bacterium
TGTACTCTATGTGGAAGTTGACGACCCTCTATGGCTTACCCAGTTGAAATATATGAAGGTGGATATACTGAATAAGATTGATATGAGGATAAAGAAAGGGGTTTTAAAAGACGTAAGGTTCTATCTCAAAGGGTTCTGATAGAACAGTAAGCAGTATGGAGTAAACCAATCTGTCAGAAGCTGTGAAAAAATATCGGTATGGCCGGAACACTCTCATAAAACCTGCTTATTTAGCAATAATCTTTCTTTGCTAACCACCAAGATTGCCTATAATCTCTATCAATTGCTTCCTGTAATGTTGTTTTTCTTGTTTTCTCTTTACCTGCTCCATTACAACCCGTAATCTTCAGTGCCAATTACAACCTGATATTTAAGGCTTGTACTCGATAATTATTGTTTGACTGTACAATATTCATACAGCTTAGTCTCTTGACCCACGGTACCTGTGTGCTATTTGTATTAAGATAACGCTAAAGACAAAAAGGACGATTGCAATCATAAAAAGAACAAATTCGTCATAATCGTTTTTCGTGGGACGAACTAAAGCTTGCAATCCTTCCAGACCCTCGTCACTTAATTCATGAACGAGCGTGAGTACAAGCCCCACTGATAGGAACCGTGCGACCCTTGAGCACTCCTTAATGCTAATACGTTTTAATGAAAAACCCTCAAAAATATTTCTCCATTTCTTTAAAGAGGCACTATCCGGTAAGATTTGCGGAGTCTTAAAGCTGTAGTTGGTGAATAAATCACCGTGTTGAGTTGCGAGATATTCCTCTTCTTTCCGTAGGGTGGGTCCGTAAGCCCAGAAGAAAAGAAAGGGATACACAAGGAGAAGGTAGAGATTACTGCTCAAAATACAGAAACTTGTATCAACCAGATAATTGGCAAGGTAATACGGATGGCGAACCATACCGTATATCCCTTTATTGGAGAGAACCACATTCCGTATTAAAATACCTTTCGTAACCATATGGAGAAAACTACCGACGGCAAGCAGAAAAAAGCCTGTGACGACGTTAAACGTGTTGAACTTATAAATAAGAGCAGAGACAAAACACAATAGGAGCACGAGGTCTCTAAGCCTGCTTCTGTTAAGGAAGCTCTTATTGGTCGGGTCACTCATTATGTAATTCCATACGATTTTATCCTTTAGATTGCCATAAAAGAGCGATTTATTGCAATAGGAGATATACTTGTAGCCAAATTTACACCGGCTCTCAACTAATATTCGAGAGGAGAATAATAATTCAATGTTGAGTGTCACCTTGTCCTCTATTTTAATTGGTAATTCCCAGCATTCCTTCTCTTTGAAATTGTTTGTTGGTAGGTGGAAGTTTTATTATTGTTCTATTTACGATAGATAGAAGTCATAAATAGCTTTTTTCTGATGTGAGGGAGTAAGGAAATAATGAATAGTGTTCCCTGCTTACTGCTTACTTTCTACTGCCCACTTCTTTCTTTATAGATTCCAGTAGCACTCTATAAGGAATCTTTTTTGCTTCCGCAATCCTTTTTACATCCTCGAATTCAATATGTGTTTTGATGAGTTTTCCCTGCCTGTCATAACCATTTTTTATTCTCACTGACCCATAGGAGGTTTTTACAACACCTTCCTCCCTTCTCAGGATATTCCTTAATTCCTTTCTCATCCTTATCCCAAACGTTGTCGTTTCTGCGAACAATGTATCCAACAGGTGTTGCACCTTCTCCTCCGCCACAGTAATGGAAAGCCTCATGCCTATTCGCCCCTTTTTCATGTAGACAGGGAAGTACAGCACATCGAGGGCGCCCTCATTTCTTATTCTTTCCGCAACTGCCCCGATATACTCCATTTCCATATCATCCATATCTGCCTCTAACACCCATAACTCCTCGTCATACTGAGGTTCTTTGTCCTTTCCTATGAAGATTCTTAAGGTGTCCGGTTTATCTGTTTTATATGTACCAAGCCCGTACCCTGTTTTTTCAATCTTCATGACAGGTCTTTTGTTCTTATCTTTCACGTAGTACCTTACAATCGCTGCACCAGTGGGTGTTGTAAGTTCAAATGTTTCATCAAGAAAGACCACATTATATCCAGAAAGAATCTCAAGGGTTGCAGGCGCCGGGTTTGGTATTATACCATGGGATGTTTTTATTGTTCCCCTGCCAAGCGGAATTGGTCCTGAGTAGACCTTTTCAATTTTAAAATAATCCATGCCTTTTGCGACACACAAAAGGTCTATCAGTGTATCAATATGGGAAAGCTCATGCAGGTGTAGCTCATTTCTTTTAATGCTATGGATTTTTGATTCTGCTTTAAGGATGATATCGAGCATACCCTTTGCATCTACTTTTATCCTCTCCTTTACCTTCAACCCTTTTATGAGTTCTTTCATTTTACTAATAGACAGGTGGGTATCGGAATCCTCAATCTTCAGGTATGTACCTTCTATAATGCCTTGCCTTTTTTTCATTGGAACCATAGAGGGCAGGGGAAGAGGTATGTTTTTTAGAAGTTTGTGAAGTTCTTCAAAGGGTAGCCCTGTATCGATAAGTGCACTTATCATCATATCGCCGCTAATACCGAAAACAGGGTCTATGTAAAGTATATTCATAGGCGGTTTATCAAGGTGGCAAAATATGCCGCACCAAACCCGTTGTCTATATTGAATACCGAAACTGTGGAGCATGAATTGAGCATAGCAAGCATCGCCGTCAATCCCCCAAAACTTGCTCCATATCCTATGCTTGTTGGAACCCCTATTACAGGTACACCAACAATACCTGCTACTATGGAAGGCAGCGCCCCTTCCATACCGGCAACAACTATTATGACCCTTGCCTTTTTAAGGGCCTCAAGGTTCTGGATCAGCCTGTGTATTCCTGCAACACCGACATCGTATAATTTCTCAGTAACATTTCCGAAAAACATTGAGGTGATGTACGCCTCTCCAGCTACCTTTGCATCACCTGTGCCTGCAGATACTATCAGTATAGTCCCCTTTCCTTTTATTGAATGGTCTTCTTTGATGTAAAAACATCGCGCCTCTTCGCTGTATGTGGCGGAGGGAAATTTTTCTTTTAGCTTTCTGCCAATGTTGTTTCCTATACGTGTTGCGAGTACATCCACCCTTTTTTCTCTCATGGATTTAATGATTTCTATTATCTGCTTTAAACTTTTTCCTTCTCCAAATATTACTTCCTGGATACCTTTTCTGACTGTCCTGTGGAAGTCAATCTTTGTGTGGTTTAAGTCCTCAAAGGGTATATCCTTTAACATA
The DNA here is from genome assembly GCA_026388215.1 of Pseudomonadota bacterium. Taxonomy (NCBI): domain Bacteria; kingdom Pseudomonadati; phylum Pseudomonadota; species Pseudomonadota bacterium. Next base: position 3,267 of record JAPLKF010000005.1, read on the forward strand.
TCATATGCCCTTTCTATAGAGGCTTTCCCGCTTTTTACATCCCTTAACAGTTTTATGATCTTCTCATCCATCATGTTAACATTGCAGATTTAATCATGTGTTTTTTCTTCTTTGTGTCAATCGCCTGAAAAGGATCCCCATAGGTAGCTGTATTTCTCTTTTTTACCTCAACAAATACAAGATATCCGTCCTCTTCAGCAATAATGTCTATCTCACCAAAAGGGTTTCTATAGTTTTTCTCAATGATCTTGTAACCTTCCTTTTTCAGGATTTTTATTGCCTTTTCTTCTCCTTTTGTACCTTCTTCCCTTTTAGTGAGCAAGATGTTCTTTCACTCCTCTAAATGTTTTTCTATGTATTGGTGAGATCCCATACCTTTTGATTGCTGTTCTATGGCCTTCTGTGGGGTACCCTTTGTTTTTTTTGAAATTGTACTCGGGGTATACTATATGAAACATTTCCATGATACGGTCCCTTATGACCTTTGCAACGATAGAGGCGCAGGCAATATAAAAACATTTTCTGTCGCCTTTTATTATTGGTTTCCCGTCCGGGAAACCTTTAATTCCATACTTGCCGTCTATAAGTAAAAGATTTGGCTGAATGCCTGTATCCTTTAAAGCCCTATCCATAGAAAGGAGGCTTGCGTTGAGGATATTTATTCTATCGATCTCCTCATGAGTTGCTATGCCTATACCTACCTTATATGCATGATTTACAATCCACGGGAACAAACTCAGTCTTTCTTTTTCGGTCAGGAGTTTTGAATCATTTACTTTTTTTCTTTTATCAGGTAAGCCTTTCCACACCACACAAGAAGATACTACAGGGCCAGCGAGAGGTCCCCTTCCTGCTTCATCTATACCACCGATCATGCCTGTGAGAGGACAACCCATTAATCCCTTTTCTCTTTTAGTTTTGCAGCTTTCCCCTTCAAATTTCTCAGGTAATAAAGTTTCGATCTTCTTACCTTGCTCTTGCTTAATATTTCTATCTTATCTATTAAATGTGAGTGCATGGGAAAGGTTTTCTCTATCCCGACGCCATATGATACCTTCCTTACCGTGAATGTTGCCCTTGTATTTCCCCCTCTTTTTCTTATTATAACGCCTTCAAACACCTGAATCCTTTCCTTGTCCCCTTCAAATATCTTTGTGTAAACCCTTACGTTATCACCAACATTTGTTTCTGGCAAGTCCAGCCTCATGTGTTCTTTTTCGATTAGATCGACCATCTCATTCATCGTATCCTCCTCTTTCGCCGAAAATTCTATCAAGTATTATACCAAGCGCCACCCTCAAGGATAAGTGATTATAATCCCCCTTACCCTTGATCGGTACAAGCATTTTCTCACATAAATTGATTATCTCATCAGATAGACCCCAACCTGTTCCAAAGAGTAGAAGACATGGTCTCGTCTCTTTTTTTATCAGCCTGTTAAGTTCATCGTATCCTATTTTGTTTACCATTCTTTCCTTTGAAGATGTTCCTATTATTATTGGGTCGCCATCTATCCCTTCTATCATTTCCCTCACATCGGTCTTTATTCTTATCTTATTTAATGCCTCACCCCTTGCCGGGTTGTATTGAGCCCCGTATCCATATCTCCAGTGATGTATAAGTTTTTCCATGATCTCCCTTTGTTTTACAAGCGGTGAAACAATATAGCATAACTCTATACCAAATGTCATGCAGGTTCTTGCAATATCGTGTATTTCAAGATTTGTTAGACTTGTTGCGATAATATTCCTGTTTTTGTCATATACCGGATAATGAATAATAGCAATACTGACATTACTCAGGGATTTCCTCCAGTATTTCTCTGATAAATTTTTTATCTTCCTCAGTTGGTTCGAAGTTGTTTATCAGGTCTGGTCTTTTTAATATCGTTTTTCTTATAGCCTCTTTCCTTCTCCATTTTTTTATCTCCTCATGGTTTCCAGAAAGGAGTACAGAGGGCACCTCCATTTCCATAAATACATCCGGTCTTGTGTACTGAGGATATTCAAGCAAGGACCCCTTCAGGCTCTCGTCAATAATCGATTCTTCATTACCAAGCACACCGGGGATGCGTCTTGTTATTGAGTCTATTAAAATAAGGGCAGGTATTTCTCCACCTGATAAAACATAATCCCCTACGGATATTTCCTCATCAATAAAGGCAAGCATCCTTTCGTCTGTGCCTTCGTATCGTCCACAGATAAGGCAGATGTGGGGCACCTTTGATAATCTTATTGCTGTATCTTCGTTAAAAATCTTCCCCTGGGGGGTGAGCAAGATATATTTTGGCTTTCCTATGTTTTTTTCAACGAACTTCATAGCCTTGTATATGGGCTCTATTTTCATTACCATTCCGGGCCCACCACCGTATGGATTATCATCGCATGTTTTATGAATATCCTCTGCAAAATCCCTTATGTTTATGATGTTAAATTTGACAGACCCCTTGTCGATTGCCTTTTTAATGATGCTTTCCTGCAGGGGGGTTTTAAATATGTTTGGAAATAGGGTGAGAATGGTGAAGATCATACAAGGAGCGCTTCCTCATCTATCTTTATAAATGAACCCTTAAGGTCAATCCTAACGATATACCCTTCAACCATGGGGATGAATATTTCTTTTTTACCCATAACAACGATAATGTCATTTGCTTTAGTATGGAATACCCTTTCTACCTTTCCAATCTTTTCGTCTTTCCTGCTTAACACGTCGAGCCCGATCAGCTGATAATCGTAGTACTCATCTTCATCTAATTGAGAGAGATCCTCCTCCCTCACAGATAATTCCTTATCCATGAGGGAGAAAACCTCCTCAGGATTTTTTAGACCTTCAAATCTTATATAGAAAAAACCTTTTTGAGATCTTATTCCTGTCGACTTGAGTTCAATTCTTTCAGCGCCGTGTTCTACAAATAATGTGGTGTATCTTAGAAAACCTTCTTTTGCATCGTTGTAATATCTAAATTTTACCTCTCCCCCCACACCATGGGTAGATATTACTCTACCGACAGGAATATACCTCATTACTCTATAATTTCGAGTACCGCCCTTTTCCTTATCTTTGTGGAGGCTGCACTCAATATGGTTCTCATAGCCCTTGCAGTTCTGCCCTGTTTTCCTATTACCTTTCCCAGGTCGTCTTTAGCAACATTCAATTCGATAACAGATGTTCTTTCGCCTTCAATTTCTGATACCCTTACCTGATCAGGATTATCTACCAAAGCCTTTGCCATATATTCAACTAATTCTTTCAACACGACCCCACCTCCGAAAGTTATTATGTTAGTTCCTTCAAAACCCCTTCTTTTTTAAATAGATTCTCCACTGTCTTTGTGGGTTTTACCCCCTTTTGATACCAGGCCTTTATCTTCTCTCTGTCAAGGCTTATCTGAGCAGGTTCTTTAAGAGGGTCATAAAATCCTACCCTCTCGATAAACCTTCCATCCCTTGGAGAACTACTTTCAGCTACTACAATCCTGTAAAAAGGTTTTTTCTTTGCTCCATACCTTGTCAATCTGAATTTTACAGCCAAATTCCCACCTCCTTATTTTAAGAATAGTTGTCGCTGGAAGCCCTTCATGCCTCCCTTGGTCAGTTTCCGTATCATCTTTTTCGTTTCCATATATTTTTTTAAAAGGTTGTTTACATCCTGGACATTTGCACCACTTCCCTTTGAGATTCTTATCCTTCTATTTCCGTCTATAATGTTGGGATATAATCTTTCCTTTGGTGTCATTGAATTGATGATAGCCTCTGTCTTTTTTATATCCTTTTCTGCTTCAGAGAAGTTTATTGCACCCTTAAATTTGTTGAATCCAGGAAACATGCTGATTATAGATTCTACAGATCCGAGACCCTTCATTTGTTTTATCTGTTCCCTGAAATCTTCGAGGGTAAATTCGTCTTTTCTTAGCTTTTTTTCTAATTCTTTAGCCTTCTTTTCATCAAATACTTCCTGAGCCTTTTCCACAAGAGAAACGACATCCCCCATGCCGAGTATACGGGATGCCATCCTTTCAGGATGAAAAGCTTCAAGGGCATCAAATTTCTCACCGATGCCGATAAATTTTATAGGTTTGCCTGTCACTGCCTTTATGGAAATAGCTGCACCGCCCCTTGTATCTCCATCGAGTTTTGTGAGGATAACGCCGTCAATGTCCAGCTTTTCATTAAATGTACTTGCAATGTTTACCGCATCCTGACCTGTCATTGCATCGAGAACAAGAAGTGTCTCTCTGGGTGTCAGGAATTTCTTCTGATTTACAAGCTCTTCTACCATTTCATTGTTTATGTGCAATCTCCCGGCAGTATCCACAATGAGTGTATCGTAACCATTTTTCATTGCATACGCCTTTGCTTCTTTGCAGATTGTCAGCGGGTCTTTTATCTCTTTTATAGAAAATGTATCTATGCCTATCTGACTACCTATCTTTACTAATTGTTCTATAGCAGCAGGTCTGTATATATCTGAAGGGACAAGTAGCGGTTTCCTGCCTCTTTTACGTAAGAGGAGGGCGAGCTTTCCTGCTGTTGTTGTTTTTCCTGAACCCTGGAGCCCGATTAGCAAGATAGCTACCGGCGGAGAGCCTGATACATCAAGTGGTTTATTGACCTTACCCAGGAGTTCACATAACTCGTCGTATACAACCTTAATAAACTGCTGTCCAGGGGTTATGCTCGTGAGTACTCCTTCGCCCAGGGTTTTTTCTTTGACCTTCTCAAGAAAATCTTTTGCAACCTTGTAGTTGACATCTGCCTCAAGAAGGGCAATCCTTACCTCTCTCAGGGAATCCTTTATGTTTGTTTCGGTAAGCTTCCCGTACCCCTTCAGTTTTTTAAATGTGGTCTCTAATCTCTCCTGTAATCTTTCGAACATATTGGTAATAATAATAGAAAACCATTGAATAGTCAACGATAATTAAATTCACCGGTTAGCAATCAGCAATGAGAAAAAAGATAAAGCTCATTATAGGTAGTGAAGAGGGTGGTGTCCTTGATAGAATTAAACACCAACAGTAGATTGGCATGGAGAGTGAAATAGGCCGTGGACAGGATAATGTTTACCGTGAAAGTTGTCAGCTGAATATTTACGGGTATTGCGGGATGTTATTGAGGGCAGTTGTTTCTTTTATACCTAAAGCAATATTCATGTTTTGAATAGCCTGGCCTGATGCCCCTTTGACGAGATTATCAATGGCGGAGATGATAATAATCCTGCCATCTCTGAAAACCTTTAAACCAATATCGCAATAGTTGGAAAATCTCGTGAACCGTGTATCCGGATAAGTCCCTTCGTCCAGAATCCTCACAAAAGGCTCATCCTTGTATACTTTTTTATATAACGCTATTATATCTTTTGTTTTAGCCGGAGTTTTCAATCTGCTGTATATTGTCGAGAGGATACCCCTGTTTATGGGGAGTAAATGGGGAACGAAGGTTACCCTCATATCAGAAAATTTGTTTACCTCTTTTTGTATCTCTGGTTCATGGCGGTGTATGCCCACATTGTAGGCCCTGAAACCCTCAGATACCTCACAGAACATGCTCCCTAATTTTGTTTCTCTCCCTGCACCACTCACACCTGATTTTGAATCTATAAAAATATCACCGGTTATTAGACCATCCTTCAGGAGGGGGTATAGCGCGAGAATCGCAGAGGTGGGGTAGCATCCCGGATTGGCTATAAGCTTTGCACCCTTTATTTTGTTTCTGTAAAGTTCCGGGAGTCCATATACTGCTTCAGGGATGAGCTTTTTGGCGTTGTGTTTTATGTAAGCCTTTTCATAGATATCCACATCCTCAAATCTAAAATCGGCACTCAGGTCAATAATGGTTGCCTTGCCGTTGAACAGGCTTTTTGCCATTTCCATTGAGTTTCCATGTGGAAGGCACAGGAAATATATGTCACATTTACCGCTGTGTTTTCCGTACGTGGGCAAAAGTGTTTCCTCAAACAGCCCCTTAAGGGATGGGAATATTTCTGATATTTTCTTACCCTTGTACGTGTTGGAGGTGATAAGAGTGATTTTTATTTTGGGATGGGAGAGAAGCGTGGATATAAGTACAAGCCCTGTATATCCAGTGGCTCCTATTATACCTGCTTTCCACATCAGGAATTATCTCTTCGAGAACTGGAAACTTGCTCTTGCCCCTTTTTTTCCATACTTCTTTCTCTCTTTGGCCCTGGGGTCTCTTGTGATGAGCCCTTGTTTCTTGAGAGTGGTTCTCAGGGTTACGTTGTATTCCAAAAGGGCTTTTGCAATTCCATGACCCAAAGCCCATGCCTGTGCAGGGATACCGCCGCCGTAAACATTCGCTATTATATCAAACTTTCCAATGTTACCCGTAAGCATAAGTGGCTTATTGACCATTAATTTTAATTCCTCGAGGGGAAAATATTCATCAAGGGTCTTTCCGTTTATAAGAAAATCTCCGGCACCCTGTTTTAGCCAGACCCTTGCTATAGCAGTTTTTCTTTTTCCAGTTGCATAGTACCTTTTTTCAGGCACCCTTTACCTCCTTTATCTCCAATTCTTTTGGTATCTGGGCTTTATGAGGATGCTTATTTCCTCTGTAAACCTTTAATTTTTTCAGGATTTGTCTTCCCAGGGTATTTTTTGGAAGCATTCCTCTTACAGCAAGCATGATGAGCTCTTCCGGTTTTTTGTCGAGCAGGGTTTTTGCATTTATTGCTTTTATCCCTCCGGGATAACCGCTATGACTTTTGTATGTTTTTTGGTATAGTTTCCTGCCGGTAAGTTTAACCTTTTCTGCATTCACCACAATGATAAAATCTCCTACATCCGTATGGGGTGTGAACGTAGGTTTATTTTTCCCCCTGAGGATTGTGGCTATTTTTGCTGCAAGCCTGCCAAGGGTCGCTCCATCTGCATTGACTACATACCAGTCTTTTCTCACGTCATTTGTTTTTGGAAAGTACGTTTTCATCATATTACCTTTCAAAATTTGTCTAAAATAATATATTTGGTGGGGTTAAGTCAAGCAAAACTTTTTTACCCAAGGGCTAACGGGTTCGAGGGAGCTGCAAGCCATTAGCCATCAGCTGTCAGCAATCAAAACAATAAACGATTTTGTGTCCCTTGTCCTTCGGCTCACTTCGCCGAACTCCGAACTCATAACTCCGAACTATTGTTCTCACTGTTTATAGGGATAGGATTTGTAGGGTCTATACGCCGGAGAAATAACCCAATGGTGTTTTTTGCATAAAAGCAGGGTGGCCCGGTGTATAGAGTGTTCCCCGAATGCATCATTTATACTATCCATAGCCTTATAGAGTTTCTCCCTTCTATCATCCTTCTCTATCAAAGAAGAAATCGCCATTGATTTTTGAATGTTGAAGGCTGTGACACCAAGAAGCCTCAGCCTGTCCTTCAATTTTATACAATCCATCAATTTTCCAATGACCTGGTATACCATTTTACTGTCTTGTGTGTGAAAGGGAATGGAGACCCTTTTTGTATAGGTGGTAAAATCGGGATACCTCCATGTAAGAGAGAAGCCCCTTGCTGCTACCCCTTCCTTTCTTAATCTCCTTGTCACCATCTCTGAAAGTTCGAGTATATGGGCTTTGATGGCTACCCTGTCTCCTATATCCTGCTCGAGGGTCATGCTGTGACCGATAGATGCGGGCAATTTTCCGGGACCTTCATCCTTAGGTGGTTCTATCCCCTGTGCCATAAAAGATAAATAGTCTCCCCATATTCCAAACCTTCTCCGGAGTATGCTGACAGGAAAATCCCTGAGTTCTCCGCATGATTTTACCTTCAGGTTTTTTAATGCCATCCCTATCCTTTTGCCTACCCCGGGGATGCTTTCTACGGGGAGTTCCTTCATGAATTCCTTCACATCTTTTCTCTTTACCATCACCAATCCATCAGGTTTACCGCTCTCACCCGCCATCTTTGCGACGAGCCTATTTGGTCCAATCCCCACAGAGCAGGTGATTCCAAAACTATCCCTTATCTCTCCCTTAATTGCCCTGGCAACCCTGATGGGAGAAGAAAACAAAGGAAAGGAGCCCGTGAGATCAATAAAGGATTCATCTATCGAATGTATCTCCACCTCGGGGGTATATCTGAGTAATATCTCATTTATCTTTACACATGTATCCACATATTTTTCATTTTTGCCCTCCACGATGGTAAGGGAGGGAAGTATCCTTCGTGCCTCTCCTTTTGTCATTCCTGTCTTGATTCCAAGCCTTTTTGCCTCGTAGGATGAAGCCACCACCACTGTTCTTCTGTTTCTCCCTGCTACCGCAACAGGCTTGCCGCAGAGTTTGGGCCGGGATGCCTGTTCAACGGATGCAAAGAAGGCATCCATGTCTATATACATGATAACCTTATCCATCTGTTTCAACTGCCTCGAGAAACCAGAGCAACCTTTCCTGCCAGTAGGAAAGCTCGTAAAGGTCCCTTCCATCCGTGAGTGCGAATCTGTGTACCAGCTCTTTACCTATCCTTTCGCGCCATGTATACGTGACCCTTTTTACTGCCAGTCTCCTTCCTCTCCATAAAAACCATTTGGGTTCTATTTTCTGTCCTTCTTCTTTGAATACGACCCCGACCCTTACCCTTTCCCCTATTTTTGTGAGCATATGTGTATTATACCAAACATTTGTTTGGTGTCAATCAGGTTTCTTGAGAGAGGGCTGAAGGCTTAATGCTTATTACTTACTGCCCGGTTCTTAAAAACATATTTAAAAACAGACGGTTTTTTGTTAGACTTTATCATGCGAAAAAGAAAGGCAAGGTCAAAACAAGAAAAAAGTAAGAACATCTTTCTTGAGTTAAAAGAGAGGGCTAAAGACAAAGATAAGAAAACAAAGGGTTTTACCTTTCTTTATTTCATCATAGCCTTTATTGCCATAATAGTAATCAACAGCTATTTTTTTAAAAGTGAAGTCAAAAATATACCTTATAGTGAGTTTAAAGAGCTTATTGCGAAAGGGAAGGTCAGCGATGTTGTGATAAACACCGAAACCGTCCAGGGTATGCTTGCCCTCGATGATGGTAAAAAGATAAAGTTCTTGACGAGCAGGGTGGAGGACCCGGACCTTGTCAAAGAATTGCAGAAGTACAACATTAAATTTGCAGGCTATTATGAAAACAAGATTATAAAGGCTATTATATCGTGGGTTTTACCTTTTGCTGTCATCATACTTATATGGAATCTTCTCATGAGGAGGATGGGTGGTGCCCCTTCATCCATCCTGAATTTTGGGAAAAGCAGGGGGAAGATATATGGTGAAGATGAGATAAAAATTACCTTTGAAGATGTTGCAGGCGTGGATGAAGCGAAGGAAGAGTTGAAGGAAATAATAGAATATTTAAGTACACCGCAAAAATTTCTTAATATTGGGGGGAAGATACCGAAAGGTATACTTCTTGTTGGCCCTCCTGGCGCAGGGAAGACGCTTCTTGCAAAGGCAGTAGCCGGAGAAGCAAAGGTGCCGTTTTTCAGCATGAGCGGTTCAGATTTTGTTGAGATGTTCGTTGGCGTGGGGGCGTCGCGCGTGAGAGACCTTTTTGCCCAGGCTCAGGAAAAGGCCCCGTGCATCATATTCATAGACGAGCTCGATGCGCTTGGTAAGGCGAGGGGTATGAATCCCCTTTCTTCCCACGATGAAAGAGAGCAGACACTCAATCAACTTCTTGCCGAGATGGATGGTTTCGATACAAAAGCAGGTGTAATCATCATGGGGGCAACGAACAGACCTGAAATCCTTGACCCGGCGCTGCTTAGACCAGGGAGATTCGACAGACATGTCCTTGTTGACAGGCCGGATATAAAGGGGAGGGAAGAGATTCTGAATGTCCATGTACGTGGTGTAAAGATCGGGAAGGATGTTGATTTAAAGGTGGTAGCCGCAAGGACACCGGGGTTTGTGGGGGCAGACCTTGCAAGCCTGGTAAATGAGTCAGCCCTGCTCGCCGCAAGAAAGGGAAAAACTTTAGTGAGTATGGAAGAATTTGAAGAGGCTATCGATAGGGTCGTGGCAGGCCTCGAAAAAAAGAAGAGGGTAATGAGCCCAAAGGAGAAAGAGATAATTGCCCATCACGAAACAGGGCATGCACTTATGGCAGAATTTCTTGGTACTACAGATCCGGTGCACAAAATCTCCATTATACCGAGAGGGATATCGGCCTTGGGATATACACTTCAGCTTCCAACCGAGGACAGGTATCTTATGACAAAAAGTGAACTTCTTGATAGATTATGTGTCCTTCTCGGTGGAAGGGTTGCAGAAGAGATAATATTCGGGGATATTTCTACAGGCGCTCAAAATGACCTTATGAGGGCAACAGATATTGCAAAATCTATGGTGAAGGAATATGGTATGAGCGAAAAACTCGGGTATATGACCTTTGAGAGGGAAAGAAAACCTCTTTTCTTAGATATAAATCCAACCTTTGGGATAAAGGACTACAGTGAAGAAACAGCGAGGGAGATAGATAACGAAGTAAAGAGGATAGTAGACGAGTCCTATCAAAAAGTAAATACTACGCTGAGTGAGAAGAGAGAACTTCTGGAGAAGGTAGCACAGACTTTGCTTGAAAAGGAAACCATCGATGGCGATGAATTAAGAGCGCTTATAAAAGGAAATCAAGGTGATGATAAAGATGACAAACTTAGAAAAGAAGCAGATAGACCTGATTAAAGAATCCATCTGTGTTTACACAAAATGTATAGAGTGTAGAACGCTATTTAAGGAAGGCAAGCTGTGCTTCACAAATATCGAAGATTTTGTTGATGACAGAGGCAAAAGCTGTCTTTATAGGTTAAAGGAAATGTGCCATGAGCTTTTCAGAAACTCAGACGAAGCCACCTACAAGGAAAAACTGTATGATATAACGGTAGGATATACATTTCATGAAGCGATGAAATTAAGAGAAAACCTGTATCAGTTTGAGTATTACAAGCCTAAGTCTGACATAGCATTAAATGAACTTACAAGCCCTGAAAGGAAGATAGTCCATGAGATTGAAATTCTCATCAATAAGGCAGAGAAGAGATTGAAAGAAGGTCTAAAAGAGATAAGGATTCTTTTAAAAGAGCTTGTCGGGCAGTTGAAGGACCTTATAGGATTGTATAAAAACAACTATCTATTACCGCGCTTTATTTTTGAAAACGAGAAGGCCCTCACAAAGATATATGGAAAAAAGGGTTTTGAAGGGTTTTTAAACGATATGTATCAGGGCGAAAGGTTATTGTTGGTGTTTAAGGCTGCAAATAGTTACCTTGAGAGTGAATATTATGAACTTGCCCGAAGATTATTCCAGAAGGTTTCCAACCTTGATAACAAGAACAAGAAGGCATTATTTTTATATATGTATGCATCTGCTTTTTATTTTTATTTTAAAAACAGGTTTACGAAGTCACTGATATTTGCTGAAAGGGCATTCTCTATGGATATGGATAATAATAGAATGGAGCCATACATGGAATCATTAAAAAGGCTTATCAATGATCTATCAGGTGAGGTAAGGAGGGCAAAAAAGACATAAGGAGGAAATTAAGATGCCGATATATGAATATTTGTGTGAGAAATGTGGAAATGAATTTGAGCTCATAGTCTTTAAAGATGATGAGCCAACATGCCCGGCATGTGGAGAAAAAAGGCCAAAAAGAAAGATGTCCACGTTTGGATTTTCCGTTGGCTATAAGTTTAAATCATCGTCATCAAACAAAGGCTCTGCCTGTGCAAGCTGTGGTTCATCAAATTGTTCTTCATGTTCGTGACACAATCTTTAAAGAAGGGTTCCAGGGGTCAAGGGTTCAAGGGTTCAAGTGTTTTAAAATCGCTCGAATCCTTGAACCCTCGAACCCTGCTCTTTTCGATATTCACTATTTTTATATGAACCTCGTTGATAAAGTCAAAAAAATCATTGAGCGTGAAAGGCTCATAGAAAAGGGAGACGATATCCTTCTTGGGGCTTCAGGAGGAATAGACTCAACCACATTACTCTTTATATTGATTGAAATCAGAGATAAGATACCCTTCGAACTCGGCATAGCCCACGTAAATCACCTGTTGCGAGGAGAGGAATCGGACAGGGATGAAGAATTTATAAAAACGATTGCAGGTAGGTTTTCCCTTCCGTACTACATAAAAAGGGTTGATGCAAAAGAGTATGCGGGTAAATCCGGTATGTCTATACAGCATGCGGGAAGGACGTTGCGATATGATTTTTTTGAAGAGGTGGCAGGTAGGCATAACTATAATAAAATTGCAGTCGCCCATAATATGGATGACCAGGTAGAAACCTTTATTCTGCGGGTATTAAAGGGGACGGGGATAAGGGGACTTTCATCAATCCCTGTGAAGAGGGGGAATATAATACGTCCATTCCTTTACATATACAGGTCTGAAATAGAAGAATATGCAAAAAATTGTTCAGTCCCCTTTGTGGAGGACTCTTCTAATAAAAAGGATATATATGAGAGAAATTTCATAAGAAAACATGTAATCCCGTTAATGGAAAGGTTGAACCCGGCATTTAAAGAAAAGATTTTTTTATTACTGCAGGATTTAACCATGATTAATTATCTGTTTGAGGAAAGGGCAATGGAATTTTTGAAAAAGGAAGGACAATTGGAAGGGGAAGATATATTATTAGAGGTTGAGTCCCTGAAAAATATAGATAGGGAAACAAGATTCAGGGCAATAGCGAATGTACTTACACAGATGGAATCAAAATTTATCCCCCTGAGGGAACATATCCGTTTGATAGAAAAGGTCATAATGGGGAGTAGACCAAATCTCACACTTATCTTGCCTCATGGCATAAGGGTAAAGAAGGTATACAAAAAACTTGAATTTACAAAGAAACCTGGTGTTACAGTGATAAAGAGTGTATTTCCGGTTAAAATTGGGGAAAATAGGCTCGAGCCCTTTATGCTCTATCTCGATGTCTCACCATACCCCAATAAACTTGTGGAGATTCCAACGGACCGGAATATTGCCTTTTTCGACAGGGATAAGATAGGGAATTTATACGTAAGGACATTTTTGGAAGGTGACAGGTTTTTCCCCCTCGGCATGAAAAATTCTATAAAGTTAAAGGATTTTTTTATATCCCGGAAGATTCCAAAGGAAAGAAGAAGGCATATTCCCCTTCTCCTTTCAGAAAAGGATATTATATGGATTATTGGTTACAGGATTGATGAAAGGTACAAGGTGGAAAGGGATACAAAACATATCCTTAAGGTGGTTGTGAAACATTATGTTTAAACATGCAGGATTAGAGGGTTCAAGGATTCAAGGGTTGAAGTGTGTTAATTCACTCGAATCCTTACTCCTTGGCCTCTTGAACCCTTTGCTGATAATATGTGTTGGTGATGATAATAAAGACTGCAAATAAAGGCCCATGGGTGGTTCTCATTCACGGACTTGGGGTTACAGAGAATGTATGGTTTGCACCCCTCGAAGTAAAGGTTTTGTTTATCTCCTTTAAAACCCTGTTGAAGGAAGAAAAGGAGATTATACCCCTCGCAGAAAGGTGCAATAAGGAGAATTATAATATCGCAAGCTGGACGCAAAATATCTATGGAACGGTTGACGATGCAGCAGCTGAACTAAAGGTCCTTGTAGATTCTATTGATAGCCAGGATATAGTCTTTATAGCCCATTCGAGGGGCGGGCTTGTGGCAAGATGGGCAATACAACATCATGGTTTAAATCCAAAGGCCTTGATATGCTTATCAACACCACACTACGGCAGCGGGTTTGCAGACTATACGATGAAGCATCAGAAGTTTATTCAACTTGTATCCCCTTCTGTCAAAAGGCATATTGTCCCCATAAGAGAGCTATGCACCTACGCTCCCTTGATAAAGGAAATTAACAGACCAGAGGGGCTTGAGATGGAAAAACATGTCCCGCACTTTGATATATGTGGTGATTCAGTTTCATACTTCACAACATGTTTCTTCAACGTGATGGGCTCAGCAGAAAAGCTTTTTGGCAAAGGTATAATCAAGGAATGGAAGATGGGGCAGGGGGATGGTTTTGTATGCGTTGAATCCTGCAAATCCCCTCTCACGCCCGATGAAATGTTCTTCAAACTACCTGTCAACCATGCAAATATTTTGATTGACAACAAAGCGTGGGATATTGTAAATAGTATCCTCCAGCGGTGCGTAGCACCACGGTTTTAAGTTCGGAGTTCAGAGTTCGGAGTTAAACTCTGTAAGCTTTAATCCCGCCAAAAGCGGGACAATCCGCAATCTGAAATCTGAAATCGACGATGGGGTTAAGGAATGTATCACGAAAAGTCAGGAATAGAGAATACGGAAAAAACCCTTGAGGTTGCTTCTCAGTATGCAAAAAAGAGGGACATCAAAGACATCGTCATTGCCTCAACAACTGACTATACGGCAGAAAAGGTACTTGAAAAGTACGCCAATGAAGGGCTTAATATAGTTGTCGTAACACATAATACAGGGTTTTCGGAAGAAGGACATCAGGAGTTTTCAGAGGATATAAGAAGAAGACTCATAAAAAGCGGCATAAAGGTACTCACAGGCACAATGGTCTTGAGGAGCCTTGGCACGGCAATTCGTGAACTTACAGGCTATTCTGAGCAGGACCTTGTGGCGAACACCCTGAGGATGTTTTCCCAGGGGATAAAGGTGTGTGTGGAGATTGTTGCAATGGCTGCAGATAGCGGGTTAATCCCCTTTTCTGATGTCATTGCCATAGCAGGAACTGGAAGGGGTGCAGATACGGCGTGTGTGATAAGGGCGAATTCTTCTAACAGGCTTTTTAAAATAAAGGTGAGAGAAATCATAATAAAACCAAAGGAGTTTTAAATGCTATCAAAAAGAGCAAGTTCACTCAAGCCATCACCAACCCTAACAATCAATGCAAAGGAAAAGGCCCTCAAGGCTCAGGGGTTGGACATTGTAGGATTTGGAGTAGGGGAGCCTGATTTTGATACTCCAGACCATATTAAAAAGGCGGCGATTGATGCCATTAACGAAGGTTTTACAAAGTACACACCAGCAGCCGGAATAGACCCTTTAAAGGACGCAATCATTGAAAAGTTTAAAAGAGACAATAATCTCACGTACAAAAGGGATGAGGTCATTGTTTCCTGTGGTGGCAAGCATTCACTCTACAACCTCTTTCAAGCCCTGTTTGAAAAGGGTGATGAGGTAATCATTCCAATTCCATATTGGGTATCCTATCCGCCGATGGTGGAGCTTGCCGGGGCAAAACCTGTGCTTGTCGATACATCTGAAAAGGATGATTTCCAGATTACAAAAAGGTTGTTGAAAAAACATATTACAAAAAAGACAAAAGGGATAGTGCTGAATTATCCGTCGAATCCGGCAGGCTCGGTATATTCAGTGGAAAACCTGAAAGAGATTGGGAAAATAGCTGTGGAGAATAATATCTATATCATATCTGACGAGATATATGAAAAGCTTACATATGATGAATATACACACACGAGCATTGCCTCCATTAATCCTTCTTTTAAAGAAAGAACAATCATAGCCCATGGTGTTTCTAAGACATACGCAATGACAGGATGGAGGATAGGGTTTGCCGCAGGACCTAAAGAGATTATACAGGCTATGTCAAATATACAGAGCCAGAGCACATCAAACCCGACATCCATTTCACAGAAGGCAGCGGTTGTAGCCTTAAATGGCCCTCAGGATTTTATCAAGACGATGGTCAGTGAATTTAAAAGGAGAAGGGACTTCCTGGTGAGGGAGCTTCGTAGCATTGAAGGCGTGACCTGTTACAATCCTAAGGGTGCCTTTTACGTATTTCCCAACTTTAATAAACTCCTTGGCAGGAAATATAAGGGCAAAAAAATAGGTTCTTCATCAGTATTGACCGAGATACTCCTTGAAGACTTCCATACAGCGGTTGTCCCGGGGGTCGAATTTGGCAAAGAAGGTTACCTGAGGCTTTCTTTTGCAACCTCTATGGAAGTTATCAAAAAGGGAGTGGAGAGGATAAAGAAGGCTGTAGCTTCGCTTGACTAACATCAGTAAGTAGTAAGCAGTAAGTAGTAAGCAGTAAGGAGTAAGCAGCAACTGCATACTGCCCATTTCCTACTGCCTACTCTATAATCCTGTCCCTCGTCCTTCGTGTCTTACAGGTAACTTTTTAACATTGCTTGACAACTTCTTTCCCCCCTGATAGCATTGCAATAATGAAATAAACAGGTCAGGCGAATGTCCTGATTTGTATTAAAAAAGGAGGTAAAAATGGCGAGAATCGGCATATTCGCATGTTCAAACGCAACACAGGATCTGGGTTGTTCCTCTGTAAGCTGCCTGGCAGATTTACGGAGGCGAAAGGGCGCCTTTGAGCGGTACAAAGACGATGAGAAGCTCGATTTAGTCGGTATTGTAAGCTGCTCAGGATGTCCTACACTGACGGGACATGAAAAGCTCCTGAACAGGATTCGGGCATTGACCGAATTCAAGGTTGATGCAATCCATTTTACATACTGTATGGATACATTATGCCCGTTCAAGGATGAGTATAAGGCATTACTTGAGAAGAACTTCCCGGATATAAAAGTAGTCATAGGAACCCACGAAGTCCCTATCACCCAGGACCAGTTTAGAGGGGAAATTAAGAAACTCTTCTGCCAGCCGCAATTCACCATGGTTGATGTGATAAAAGGGAGGAAGATAGAATAATCCGGGAAAAAGAATTGGGGGTCATGTCTTGAATTATAAGTTTTGATTCTGTATTATTATTACCTTTCCCTGCTTAATTAGGTAAAAATACAATGCAAAATTATATACGCTCCACGCTCTCCGCTATAAAAATGCGTTGCACGCGGTATATTCAATTATTGGTGATAATCTTAAAAATGGATTAGAATAAATCTTAAGAAGTAGATGAAATGTTAAAGGGGATTATAAAAAAGCAATTCAACAGACAGGCAAAAAGCTTCAGTAGCTGGTCTGTTACGAAAAATATAGAATATATGCAGGCCCATTTTGATTTTTTCAGAATGAATGAAAATGACACCATGTTAGATGTTGCCTGTGGAACAGGTGAATTTTCAATATTTTCAGCGAAAAGAATAAAATATGTTCTGGGAATAGATATTTCAGATGAAGAAATTAAATTAGCGAATGAACAGGCTGAAAGTAACAATGTAACGAATGTAAAATTTATCTGTCACAATGTAGAAAAAATTCCCTGCGATGATAATTCATATTCAATAGCTGTTTGTAAATCAGCGTTTCATCATATGCAGAACTATTCCCAGGTATTTTTAGAGATGCTGCGATGCTGTAAAAACCTTGGTAGAGTGGGTATTCAGGATATTGTCGCGTATGATGACAAAAAAACGAACGATTTTTTTGAAGGCATGGAAAAAGCAATAGATATAAGTCACAATTCAGCTTTATCATTGGAGTCAATTGTAGATTTGTTTAAGGCTAATGATTTAAAAATTGTAAATGAGTTTCAGATAGAGATTGGGCTAAATTTTCAAGAATATCTGCGTCATGCATATCAGTCTGAAAGCAGTATAAGAAAAATCGAAAAATTGCTAAAATTTGGATTGGAAGATAAAGGGATTTCAAAATATTTTATCATTAAAGATGATGAGTTGTTCTTTAAACGAAATGTTTTTCTTATCCTGGGCGAAAAATGTGACCGCACCTTATCCTTTGGGGTTGAATAAGGGTGGTTTTTTGCCTGTTTTTAAATAATAAAAATAGTCGGTAAGAATCTCTCTGTGGTCAAAGGCGATTTGTTCCGGTAGTGGGTCTTCGCTGAAAACCCCTGCCTTTCTCGCATCATCCTTTCCTTTAAGTATGCCTTCCCCATCCCCTATGAATACCACCGATACCGTATGAAATCGGGGGTCCCTACCCGGTTTTGAGTAGGTGTGGAATTGTTCAATTAATTTGACATCAAGAGAGGTCTCTTCTTTTGCTTCCC
>JAPLKF010000006.1 GCA_026388215.1 Pseudomonadota bacterium
GGGAGGTCACAGGTATCCTTGCACCGCATATTGATTACGCGAGGGGGAAAGAGGTATACAGGGAGGCATACAGGTACTTGAGACACGTAGAGAAGCCCCTCCTCGTTATTCTCGGGACATCACACCGTCCTATTGAAAAAATCTGGAATATCTCTCTGAAAGACTTTTCTACACCCCTCGGTGTTGTCCCGAATTCGAAAGAACTGGGGGGACTTATCCGGGATAATCACATATTAAAAGGGTATATTGCTGAATGGCCTCATAGAAGCGAACATTCCATAGAATTGCAGTTGCCTATCATACAATTCGTAGTGGCGGAAAGAAGTATTGAAATCCTTCCCATTCTTACAGGCTCGATGCAGGAATATATAGAGGGCAGTAAGGGTATCAATGATGAAACGCTATTAGAAATTCTCGGGAACTTTAAGGAAACCCTGAATATTTATGGAAAGCCCTATATCATCATATCAGGGGCTGACCTCGCACACATCGGGGCACAATTCGGGGATACATACCAGCTTGACCCTTATACCTTAAATCAATCGAAACAGAGGGATGAGACAATACTCAATTGCATAAGAAACGTTAATGCAAAGGGATTTTTCGAGGCTATAAAAGATGAAGGGGATAGAAGAAGGATATGTGGTCTCACACCTATATATTTTCAACTAAGTTTTCTTGAGGGTAGTAGCTGTGACAAAATCAGCTATAAACAATGGACAGACGGTTCATCGTCCGTGAGTTTTGCAGGCGGGGTGTTTTATAAAGAATCAGCAAAACCAGGTATGCAGTAAGCAGTAAGCAGTCTCAAAAGCATTAAGAAGTCGCTGCCTGCTCCCTACTCCATACTACCTACTTTTAGCAATTACTCCCCTATAATTTGTACCACTATCTCTCGTTTCCTCGGTCGGTTATCGAATTCTGCGAGCACCACCTGCTGCCAGGTTCCGAGTAAGAGCTTACCATTCTCGAAAGGTATTGTGACGGTTGGGCCTGTAAGTGTTGCCCTGATATGGCTGAACCCGTTTGCATCACCCCAGGTATCGTCATGGTGGTAGTGTTTATTGGATGGTGCAAGCCTTTCATACATCTCTTCCATATCCTTTATAAGTCCAGGCTCATATTCAAAGGTAGTAATCCCTGCAGTTGAACCGACAACAAAAACAGTAAGATTGCCCATTTTAAGCTCTGAACCTTCAAGCAATAGAGATAACTTCTCAGTGATATTGATCAGATCACCACTCCCTCTGGTAGCTAATGTAATCCTTTCGTTAATTATCTTCATGTAGAGTGCCTGTGCAACTGAAAGTTAATAATAAAAAATCGGGATGACAGGATTTGAACCTGCGACCCCAGCGTCCCGAACGCTGTGCTCCACCATACTGAGCTACATCCCGTATCTATAAGATAGCAGACTCATTCAAAAAATTCCATTGATTTTTCCTGATAGACGTGCTACTAATTCACACTTTCCCGAGGAGGGTTAACAATGTCAGAGAAAAAACCTGTGATGATTACAGATTTAACCTTAAGGGATGGACATCAATCGCTCTTTGCAACAAGGATGAAAACAGAAGATATGCTTCCTATTGCTGCCCAGATGGACAGCATAGGATTTTATTCAATGGAAATCTGGGGCGGTGCAACATTTGATGTAATGACAAGGTTTTTAAATGAAGACCCGTGGGAAAGGGTAAGACTGCTTAAAAAAAGGATGCCCAATACAAAGCTGCAGATGCTTCTTAGGGGGCAGAATCTTGTTGGATACAGGAACTATGCCGATGATGTTGTAAAGGCCTTTGTAGAAAAGGCAGCAGAGGTTGGTATAGATATATTCAGGGTCTTTGATGCATTAAATGACGAAAGGAACTTTATTGCAGCCTTCAAGGCAATACAGGAATGCGGCAAATACGTTCAGGGTGCTATCTCATATTCCCTGACAGAAAAAAGGCTTGGGGGGCCGATATACAACATTGATTACTACATTGGCAAAGCAAAGATAATAGAAGATATGGGTGCAGACTCCCTCTGTATAAAGGATATGGCTGGTATTATATCACCCCATGATGCATATCAGCTTGTTTCTGCTCTGAAAACAAACCTTAAAATACCTGTTCACCTCCATACACACTATACGAGTGGTATGGCGTCCATGTCATGTCTTAAGGCTATTGAGGCAGGTGCAGATGGAATAGATACATGTCTTGCTCCTTTTGCCTTAAGGTCTTCCCATCCTGCAGTTGAACCATTTATCGCTGCACTCAGGGATACCCCATATGACCCACACCTTGACCTTGAAAAGTTATCGGAGATTGATGAGTATCTTGAGGGTATAATACCCAATTATGTGTCCTTTGCAGATACTACAAAATTTTCCGTTATTGACATAGGTGTCCTCATGCACCAGATACCCGGGGGTATGATAAGCAATCTGGTAAGCCAGCTAAAACAGGCAAAGGCACTGCACAGGTTAAAAGAGGTGTACGAAGAGATACCGGAAACAAGAAAGGACCTTGGTTCCCCTCCCCTTGTAACACCAACGAGCCAGATAGTCGGTGTCCAGGCAGTTTTCAATGTAATAGTAGGAAGGTATAAGATGATATCAAAAGAGGTAAAAGACTATTTCTATGGGCTTTATGGAAAACCTCCCGCACCTGTGAATGAAGAGATCAGAAAAAAGGCATTAAAAGGGTATGAAAGGGGTGAAGTACCAATAGAATCGAGGCCCGGGGATATTCTTGAGCCGGAAATGCCTAAAGCAAAAGAGGCTTTGAAAGGGATAACCGATGATATGGGGGATATCCTTATATACGCCCTTTATCCAATGACGGGATTGGAATTTTTAAAGAAAAAATATGGCATTGAATAAAAAAAAGAGTAAGCTTTTTCCTTTCCATGATTCTTGCAAAGTGTCCTCTTATATAGTAATCTAAGGGCAGTGAAAAGAACAGGATTTAAGGGGTAGGGAGTCTGTAATTGACGGTTTAAAAAAGTACTTGAACCCTTGAATCCCTGAATCCTTAAACCCAGACAAAAGCCGGTATATGAAAGACATTACGATAGCCATAGGAAAGAAAGAAAATATCATGGAGGATACCTATACCCTTGCGAGGAAATGGGTTGATAATCCGGAGATCGTTATTGTTACAGGAAAGGATATCAAAAACGTGGTCATTGAAAATGCCTCTGCCTTATTTATTGGAGAAAATCTTGTCCTTGTGCTTTTAGACCCCGAAAGGGCATTAATAGAGGAGATGAAAGAGCAGTTGCAGGCATTAAAAGAAAGAATACATATTATTATCTATACTACAGCCAAGCTTCAGGGTGTGTATAAACCAATAGAGGGCAATACGGTCATAATGGAGGGGAATATTGAAAAACGTATTGAAGACAGGGTAAGAAATTTTATACGAAAATACAAAAAGAAAATGACCCACGAAGGGCTTAAACTTTTGACGAAAAGGATTAAAGACGAGTCAATATTAGAATCAGAACTGATGAAGCTTGTAAACTATGTAGGTGACAGGAAAGAGATAAAATCGAAAGATGTTCTCTCTATAGTTACAGAAACACATGAGGAGAATCTAACAGCCCTTTTTGAGGCACTGGCAAGTACGGATAAGAAGGAAACATTGTATATCTTTGAAAACCTTTTGTTGAATGGGCTGCATATCCTTGCCATACATAGCTATCTGGTTAGGCAGGTGAGACTTTTATTACAGGCAAAGGATATGGAGGAGGTATTTAAGGCAGGCTCAGAATACGATATATTTCTGAAAACCTTTCATAAATGGAAAGAAAGTTTAGAATTCAAACCTTCTGAAAAAAAACACTATCTCCCTTACCAGAACCCCTATTTTGCGTATAAGCTGTCGAAGACAAGTCAAAAAATTTCAAGAAAGGATTTAATCGCTTTTCTTGATACCCTTACAGCCTTTGATATAAATGTCAAAAGAGGAACAAAGTATGACCGTATACACATGGAGCATGGGCTTTTAGAGGCTTAAGATGATACAGGTTATACTTTTTCTACTTACCGTTGCCTCCACATACCTTGTCGGTGGTGTTTCATATAGTGTCTCCATCATCGCAATTCTTCTTGCCCATGAGATGGGCCATTATTTCATGAGCAAAAGATATGGTATTCCAGCAACCCTGCCGTACTTTATCCCTTTTCCTTTTTCTCCTTTCGGTACCTTTGGTGCGATCATCAAGATGAAAGGAATTATCATCAACAAAAAGGCTCTATTCGACATAGGGGTAGCGGGTCCATTGTCCGGTTTTCTTGTTTCTCTTCCCTTTATAATTTTAGGTATAAAACTTTCGAAGGTTCAGCTTATAACCGGGGACATGTCTTACCTCCAGCTTGGAGACCCTTTGATTTTTAAAATCCTTCAGAAATCAATAGTAGGGAACATCCCACAGGGCTATGACCTTGTTTTACACCCCTTTGGATATGCAGGGTGGGTGGGTTTATTTGTAACGGCCCTGAATCTTCTACCTGTCGGACAATTGGATGGCGGGCATGTAATTTATGCGGTATTCGGGGAGAAAAGTAAATGGGTCTTTGTTGGTTCAATCGTACTATTGGCAATACTTGCCATATTTTACAACCCGGGCTGGTTAACCCTCGTGATAATACTTCTTATCTTTGGTATGCGTCATCCAGCGCCTTTTGATATGGAAACAGAACTTGATGGTAAAAGGAAGTTTATTGCCTTTATCATCCTTATAATATTCGTGCTCTCCTTTACTCCTTCCCCATTCCCTTCATTGAATATCGGAAAAAGTGGAGGCATACCGATATGACTTATAATAACCTTTTAACATTTTCTCTGCTTATCGTAACTATGTTACTGTGGGGGTCAACCCCACTGCTTGAAAAGATAGGGCTTAAGGATGTAGACCCCCTGGCAGGGATTCTGATCAGAAGCTTTGCTGTAACAATTGTATTGTTCCTTATATATGTTTTTACAGGGAAGCTCCATGAACTGACAAAAATATCCTTTAAGAATTTTTCTTTATTTTCAGCAAGCGGTATAATGGCAGGCCTATTGGGTATGTGGACGTACTATTATCTGCTGAGGACGGGTATGACTACAAAGATTGTACCTATTGCCGCTGCATATCCCCTTATTACTGTAGTATTGAGTATATTGATCCTGAGAGAGGAAGTAACCCTGCAAAGAATCGTGGGGATTGTTTTAACCGTCCTGGGCATAATTTTAATAAAGCAGAGTTGATATGCTGGCCATAGCACTAAACCCCATGCCCTCTGCGCTTTGCGCTATGCCCCTTACCCTTAAAAGACGGGTCTTACACTCTTTGCTGGTTCCAGGTTAAGGCTTGTAATAACCTCTGTGTTTTGTACTACATCGACAAAGTTTTTATTCCCGTCGAGGATATCCCATACGTCTTCTTTAGGAAAATAAATATGGATGTATTCTATAAAACCACCATACTGATTACATTGCGAAAAATCACGGACGGGCCAGTATATACCAAGAGCCAGACCTTCTATGTCATCCCCGTCAAGGTCTTCCTTTTTTATGTAATGCAGGTACTTAGGAAAATACGTAGTTAAAACATGAGAAAATCTCTGTTCGGGTGTGGTAGCGTTTTCATTAAAATATATCTCAGAGGGTCTGATATTCAACATGATATAGTGAAGTTGCTCGTTATTCTGATCGCTTAATATGGTCAGGCCTATCCCTTCTTTGTATATATCAATATTAGATGCATTGAGCCTGAGGTAGATATTTCTCAACAATATCTCATTTTTACTATAGAGTTCCCTTAATTTTGGTTCGTTGTATGAACTCTTAAAACTCTCTGCCTCGTTTTTTGCCACATGAATAGGCCCGTTGGTGGCACAGGAACAAAGAAAAATTAACACAAAGACAAAGATACATTTTTTCATTTCAAATCTCCCTTTTTAAGTATTCCCACTATTTCTGTCAATTCTTCCCTGATTTCATCCAGGAGGCGCTTATGGCCTGTCAGATACCTTTTTGCCCCATCAATAGTAAACCTTTTTTCATAAAGAAGGTTTTTTATCGTAAGGATTACGTCAAGGTCTTTCCTTTTATATAACCTCTGTCCCCCTGGGCTTTTAACAGGCTTGATATCCTTGAATTCCTGTTCCCAGTACCTGAGTACATGGGGTTTTAAACCAGTTAAACCACATACATCTTTTATTCTATAAAATACCTTATCAGGGATATCCTGGGTCATTTCCCTTTTACGCTGTTTATCTCATCTTTCAGAATCTGGCTTAGCCTGAAATTTAAAACCTTTCTTTTAGAAATCACAATTTCCTGGCCTGTTTGAGGATTTCTCCCTCTCCTTGCCTTCTTTTCTTTCACAATGAAATTACCAAACCCTGATATTTTAACATTTTCACCATTTGCCAGGGATTTTTTTATGATCTCAAAACAACTATCAACAATATTCGCACACTCCCTTTTAGAAAACCCAAGCTTCTCATAAAGATTTGTAACTATTTCTAACTTTGTCATATGCCCTCCTTAAGTTCTTAACGTAACTCCTTCTATATTTGTAAGTTCTTTTATAATAATTTCCTGTAAATTGTTTACTTCCCCGTCCTTCAGGGTATCCTCGAATGATTGAAATACCACGCGAAGGGATATGCTTCTCGCCTCTTTTTTAAACATATCGAATACCCCAACGGTTGTTATCAGGGGCGAAACCCTTTTAATGCTTTCGATAAGGGTAGAAACAGGTATTTTATCGTCTATATAAAATGAAAAGTCCCTCGTTGCCTGCGGGTATCTTGGTATCTGTCTGTATTTCACCCCTGAGCTACCCTTCTCTATGATTATATCAAATCTTAGCTCTGCACAATAGACCTTTTGTTCAATCTCATATGTTTTTAAGACCTCTTCTTTTATCTCTCCAATCCAGCCTATCTTTTGCTCATCCATAAAAATGTCGGCAGCCCTGTTACTGTTTAAAAAAGGTTCCTCACTTCTATTGATTGAGAAATCAAGGCCAAAGCGTTCCATCAAGCCTTCCAGAATCCCTTTTATGTCGAAAAAATCGTATTCAGAGTAAGCATCTCTCCAGAAGTAATCCCTTTCTTTCCCTGTCAGAGCAAAACAAATAGCAGGATATTCATATGGTAGACCTTCCCCGCTTGAGAAAAACACCTTCCCCATCTCAAAGAACCTCAGATTTTTTACACCTCTATTTGCGTTGTAGGCAATATTTTTTAATATCCCGGCAGTGATAAACGTTCTCATTATCCCGTAGTCTTTTGATATAGGGTTCATTATATTTACGCATGAAGCCCTCTCATCAGACGCTGAAATTAAGAAATTTTCTATATCTTTCACACTGGAGAAGGCATAGTTTATCAGCTCAAAGAAACCTGAAGACCTGAAATAGTCTTTTGCTTCATTTGAATAGATATCCTTTTTATCCCTCTTTTGTGCCTGTAATGTGGTGACAGGTGTTGTTGCCGGTACATGTTCGTAACCGTATATCCGTGCCACTTCTTCTATAATGTCCATATACTCGTTTAAGTCGTGCCTGAATGATGGAATTGAGACTAAAAGACCGTTCTCCTCCTCATTCATCACCTCCAGTTCTATTGATTTTAAAGCATTCATAATCTCATTCCGTTCTATAGTTGTTCCCACAATGTCATTTATCTTTCCAAAACTCACATAGATGCTCTTTTTCTCTTTATCCTCTTTCACCTCCTTTTTTCCTTTTATAACAGTCCCGCCTGAGAGTTGATTCATCAGACTGATAGCCCTCTTCGCTGCGAGATCAACATTGTCAATATCAATCCCCTTTTCAAATCGTAGTGAGGCCTCTGACCTGAGACCCAGCCTTCTTGCTGTTTGTCTTATGAATAATGGGTTAAAGAAGGCACTTTCCAGCGCTACATTTTTTGTGTTTTCTGTTATCTCTGAATTCTCACCACCCATAATGCCTGCAATCGCAACAGGGCCTGCTCCATCACATATCAGTATATCCCTCTCATTCAGCTTTCTGTCCTCACCATCAAGGGTACGGAAAACCGTTTCACCTTCTGCCAGTTTTACCTCAATTTTTCTGCCTCTCAACATATCATAGTCAAATGCATGAAGGGGTTGTCCAAACTCAAGCATCACGTAGTTAGTAACATCAACAATCGAATTTATCGGTCTCATCCCGCACTTCATTATCCTGCTTCTCATCCAGTAAGGTGAGGATACTATCGAAATCCCTTTTATTATCCTTAGCACGTATCGTGGACAAGCATCTTTATTCAGAACCTCGAGCTTCAAGTATTCCTTTATGTCTTCTTTCCTCCCTCCCTCGAGCCTGAATGATGGCACGGTTACTTTTTGGTTG
The DNA here is from genome assembly GCA_026388215.1 of Pseudomonadota bacterium. NCBI lineage: Bacteria > Pseudomonadati > Pseudomonadota > Pseudomonadota bacterium. The sequence goes on from JAPLKF010000006.1 coordinate 8,365, forward strand.
AAGATGCTCCCGACTTCCCGTGCTATCCCGTAAATTGATAGCAAATCTCCCCTGTTGGGGGCCACATTTATATCAAGAACGACATCCTTGATCCAGGGTGCTTCCTTAAGCTCATCACCTACCTTAAGACTGTCGGGCAGGATAAATATCCCGCTATGGTCATCAGAGAGACCGAGTTCCTTCTCAGAGCAGAGCATACCAATAGACTCAATGCCCTTAATATCCTTCCTCTCTATGGTTACCCCATCGGCAAGCTGCGCTCCAGCTAATGCTACAGGGACCTTGTCCCCATTTTTAAAATTTTTTGTACCGCACACTATCGGGAAGGTGTCCCTTCCAATATCAACATTACATATTAACAGGTTCTGTGCATGCGGGTGCTTATCGATTTTAAGGATTTTACCTATTACCACCCTGTCAAAAGATGGCGTTTGTTCTTCAATAGACTCAACCTCCAGGCCTCTCATGGTAAGCCTTCTTGCCAGCTCATGTGGCTCAGCATTTAGAACAACAAATTCTTTTAACCACTCGTATGGAATTCTCACAATCTTACCTCAGAACTGCGAAAGAAATCTCATATCATTATAATAAAATTGCCTGATATCATCTATACCGAACTTTACCATTGCAACCCTCTCGACCCCCATCCCGAAGGCAAAACCAGTAACCTCTTCAGGGTCATAGCCGACAATTTTTAATACCTGAGGGTGCACCATACCGGAGCCGAGGATCTCAAGCCAGCCTGTATCTTTACATACCCTGCAACCATTTCCATTACATATTACACAACCTATATCGACCTCAGCCGAGGGCTCAGTAAATGGGAAATAGCTCGGTCTGAATCTGAGGGGTGTTTTGCTACCGAACATCTCATGTACAAATATCGTCAGAATTCCTTTTAAATCAGAAAACCGAACATGCTTATCCACCATTAGACCTTCAACCTGATGGAACATGGGTGTATGGGAGATATCCTGGTCACATCTATATACAGCTCCAGGGGCAATTATTCTCACGGGCGGTAGTTGAGATTCCATCACCCTGATCTGAACGGGTGATGTGTGGGTTCTAAGTACAATGCCCTGTTTTATGTAAAATGTATCCTGCATGTCTCTTGCGGGATGGTCTTTGGGGATGTTAAGCGCTTCAAAATTATAATAATCAAGCTCAATATCAGGACCCTCTGCCACAGAAAAGCCGAGGAAGGAGAATATTCTGATAATTTCTTCAAAGGTCTGTGTGATAGGGTGTTTTTTCCCATTCAGAGGGGTCTTGCCAGGCATTGTGATGTCGATCCATGACAACCTGTCCTCTCGCCCCTTTTCTTCCTCTTCATAAAATGCTTCTAACTCATTCAACCTCTCTTCGGTCCATGCCTTAAGCCTGTTTATCTCCTTGCCGAATGATTTCCTCTCTTCTTTTTCCAGCGACTTGATTCTGTCGATAAACTCCGAAAAGATACCCTTTCTGCCTGTGAGGGATGTTCTCACCTTCTTTAAATCTTCGATGGTTTTTATAGAGGATATTCCGCTTTTAACCTTGTCTTTTAGCTCAAGTATATCCAAGGTCCACCCTTCCCAACTTTCTCATCTTCAATTCTGCTGCTGTAAAGCTACCTCTTTAACCTTTGCGATTACATTTTCAAATCCTGAAGGATCATTCACTGCCATATCGGCGAGGGTTTTTCTATTTAGAGTTATATTGGCAGTTTTTAAACCATTCATAAATCTGCTATACGGTATACCATATGCCCTGCAGGCTGCATTGATCCTTACGATCCATAATGACCTGAAATCCCTCTTTCTCTGTTTCCTGCCAGTGTATGCATATTTCAGTGCCTTGAATACAGTACGTTTTGCCATCGTATATGTACTGCGTCTGCTGGCGTACATACCCCTTGCGAGTTTTAAAATCTTTTTTCTTCTTCTTCTTGCTTTGACTCCTCTTTTTGCCCTTGGCATCTCTTTCCACCTCTTAAGTTTTTATAAGTAAGGTATTAATGACTTTATCCTTTTCATATCAGAGGGATGAATTGTATCAGATTTCGATAATCTTCTCTTCATCTTTGGTGTTTTAGAAGAAAGGAGGTGGCTGTGAAAGGCCTTAGCCCTTTTTATTTTACCCCTTGCAGTTACCTTAACCCTTTTCGCTAAACCCCTGTGTGTCTTTAACTTTGGCATGTAATCCTCCTTTACATTGGAGCAAAAACCATTATGATGTTTCTCCCGTCAAATTTCGGTTTCTGTTCCAGGTTGCCTATATCTTTAATAGCTTCTATTATCTTTTGTGTAAGCTTTTCCCCCATATCCTTATGGAGTATTTCCCTTCCCTTGAACATTACTATTACCTTTACCTTGCACCCGTCCTCTAAAAATTCCCTTATGTGCCTGATCTTGACCATGAGGTCGTGCTCCTGAATCTTTAGACCAAGCTTCATCTCCTTAATCTGAATTACAGTCTGTTTTTTCTTAGCCTCCTGTGCCTTTTTTGCAAGCTGGTACTTAAACTTGCCATAATCCATAATCTTGCATACAGGTGGATTTGTTTTTGGAGAAACCTCTACCAGGTCAAGGTCCTGTTCCTTTGCCATTCTGATTGCTTCGACTGTTGGTACAATGCCCAGCTGCTTTCCGTTGTCGTCAATTAATCTTACCTCCCTTACCTTTATCTTCTCGTTGATATTGATGTCTTTATTATCCTTTCCTATAGAGCTCACCTCCTGAGAATATTTTCTTCTTTTATTTTATCAATAAAATCCTTCAGTGCAATATCTTTTAATTCGCCTCCGTCCCTTACCCTCACAGTAATAGATTTTGAATCCATCTCCTTTTTACCAGCTATTACCATATATGGTATCTTTTTTACCATACCTTCTCTTATTTTTAAACTTAGTTTTTCATTTCTTGTATCAAGTTCAACCCTGATGTTCTCATTAACCATAGTTTCATATATTGCCTTCACGTACCCTTCCTGTTCATCCGTAATGTTCATGATAATGGCCTGAACCGGAGAAAGCCAGACAGGGAAACGACCACCGTAATGTTCAATGAGAACGCCTATAAATCTCTCAATGGCCCCGAGTATTACCCTGTGCAGCATTACAGGTCTTTTTCTTTTGCCATCACTGTCTATATAGTGAAGGTCAAATCTTTCAGGAAGGGCGAAATCGCATTGTATGGTTGCGCATTGCCATTTCCTGCCTATAGCGTCTTTAAGCTTCACGTCTATCTTGGGCCCATAGAATGCCCCCTCACCTTCGTTTATTTCATAAGAGATATGCTGGCCGTCGAGGACCTCTTTCAGTATCTTTTCAGCCCGTTCCCAGTCCTCATCGCTTCCTATATGTTTTTCTGGTTTTGTGCTTATCTCCATCTCATATTCGAAATTAAAGACCTTCATTGTGTCACGGACGAACTCGATAATATTCAGTATCTCCTGGTGCAGCTGGTCCTGCCTGCAAAAGATATGTGCATCATCCTGGGTAAATTCCCTTACCCTGAGTAACCCGTGGAGGACGCCTGATTTTTCGTGCCTCAATACAGTGCCGAGCTCAAAATACCGAAGCGGTAAATCCCTGTAGCTCCGGATAGTTGACTTATAGACCATAATGTGAGAGAGGCAGTTCATGGGTTTTATCCCGTAATCTACATCATCCATCTTCGTGAAATACATGTTGTCCCTGTAGTTTTCATAATGGCCTGACCTTTTCCACAAATCCAGTTTTAAAATATGGGGCCCCACCACAAACTTATACCCTCTCTTTAAATGTTCCTTCCTTTCGAAGTCTTCGAGGATATATCTCAAGAGGGCACCGTTGGGGTGGTAAATAATAAGCCCGGCACCTACCTCATCAGAGACGCTAAAGAGGTCAAGTTCCCTGCCGAGCCTTCTGTGGTCTCTCTTTTTTACCTCTTCGAGAAATTGGAGGTATTTGTTTAAAGATGCCTCATCAGGAAAGGCTGTTCCATATATCCTTGTGAGCATCTTGTTCTTCTCATCTCCCCTCCAGTATGCACCGGCAAGGCTCAAGAGTTTAAACGCCTTTATCTTGCCGGTTGAGTTTAAATGAGGGCCTCTGCACAAATCAGTAAAACCACCCTGCGTATATATACTGACCTCTTTATCATTTATCCCGTCTAACA
>JAPLKF010000007.1 GCA_026388215.1 Pseudomonadota bacterium
TCATCCTCACAAGACGAGCAATAAAAACAATATCCTTTTCAACAGTCTGTCCGGCAAGTTGTCTCAACTTATATTCCCATACTGTCAGAGGACATAAAACCCCTATTGAAGCATCGACAGCAACCAGAACAACGGATGCCAGATGAATAATACGAAAAACAAGGTTTCGAATCCAGCTCCATTTCAGACAGTAGCCAACAATAATTACTATTTCTCCTCCCACAGCAAAAAATACGTAAAAGAAATGGAGAACTACAATACAATCTGCTAATAGCGCATAACTACTTTGCATCTGACAAAATATACACTCCTTTATTGCGTGATGCTACCCTCTCTTTTTGAAAATTTTACATAACAGGATACTTGATCTCGCTAATAAGCAAAAAGGGCATTTCATGAATTGAAAAAATTATGATGAAAATGGGAACAGCAACTTGCTTATAAAAACTCCCCGGGCAGGACTCGAACCTGCAACCTACTGGTTAACAGCCAGCCGCTACTGCCGATTGAGCTACCGGGGAATGTCCTTTAATAAATAATAAAATTACCCCTATGTCAAGGGACACTAATCTTTGATTGCAATCTTTTTAAACCTTCTCTTTCCAACCTTTATAACAAACTCTTTATCATTTAAAGGGGTTTCTTCCGTTATGACCTTTGAACTGTTTATGCTAACACCGCCCTGTGCAATCATACGTTTACCTTCTGTAGTAGAGGAAACCAAACCAATATTCATGAGGAGTTTAGGCAACCATTTATCCAATTCCTCCTTTTTAATTTCCACGATTTCTATATTGTCCGGTATTTCCTTTTCTCTAAATAACCTTTCAAACGCTCCATGTGCAGCTTCTGCCTCCTCTCCTCCATGGAATCTGGTAATTATCTCTTTTGCAAACCTTACCTTTGCATCTCTCGGATGTATTCGCCCGGCTTTTATTCCCTCCTTTAATGCCCGTAACTCATCTATCGTGATGTCACTCAACAGTTCATAATATTTCAACATCAATTCATCTGATATGGACATCAGCTTACCAAACATTATATCTGGTGACTCATTGATACCAACATAGTTTCCATAACTCTTACTCATCTTGTTTATGCCATCTGTACCCTCGAGTAAAGGTACTGTCACCACAACCTGGGATTCCTGATTGTAAGCCTTTTGAATTTCCCTTCCCACAAGTAAATTAAAAATCTGGTCGTGGCCTCCAAGTTCCACATCTGCCCTGAGTGCAACAGAATCATACCCCTGCACGAGGGGATAGAGAAACTCATGGATGCTTATGGGAAGATTGTTCTGATACCTGTTCCGGAAATCCTCACGCTCGAGCATCCTCGCCATGGTATACTTGGCACAGAGCCTGATCATGTCCGCAGCGTTCATCGCCTCAAACCATTCACTGTTAGATCTTATTTCTGTCTTTTCCGGGTCAAGAATCTTGAAGACCTGTTTTTTATATGTCTCGGCATTTGCAAGAAGTTCTTCCTTCGTAAGCGTCGGCCTGGTTTCAATCCTTCCCGTAGGATCCCCTATCATACCTGTGAAGTCCCCTATGAGGAATATAGCTGTATGTCCAAGTTCCTGAAATTGTTTCAACTTCTGAATCACGACAGTATGGCCAAGGTGCAGGTCAGGTGCTGTTGGGTCAAGCCCGAGCTTTACCCTTAAAGGTCTTTTTTCAGCTCTCGCCTTTATTATTTTCCTTCTCAATTCATCTTCACTGACAAGGTCGACAGCGCCACGTTTTATGATTTCAATCCCTCTTTCAACACTCATGTGCTAAACCTTTTCCTTTATTCTTTTAATGGCTATACATCGGTTATTTCTACTGTCTATAGTAACTATTACCCCTTGCACTTCAATATCATCCTTTCCGACTTCAAATTTCTGGGGCACCTGTGTGACAAATTTTTCCAGAACACTCCTCTTATCCATACCTATGACAGAATCTATAGAACCAGCCATCCCCACATCGGTTATATAACCTGTACCATTTGGTAAAATCCTCTCATCAGCAGTTTGAACATGGGTGTGTGTTCCTAAAACTGCCGCCACCTTCCCATCGAGGAACCACCCCATAGCCATCTTCTCCGATGTTGCTTCTGCATGGAAATCAACGATTATAGGAACCTCCTTTTCTACCTGTGCAATAAGCTCCTCCATTGAACGGAACGGACAGAGGAGAGGATTCATAAATATTCTCCCCTCAATATTCACCACACATATTGTCTTACTGTTCTTTTTTATAATGTGATAGCCGAAACCGGGCGTTCCAGCCGGATAGTTTAAGGGCCTGAGTACCCTCCGGTCTTCCATTAAAAAAGGCACAATCTCTTTTTTCTTCCAGACATGGTTTCCTGTTGTTATGACATCGATGCCGTACGATATCATCTCCATTGCTACTGAAGGTGTTATGCCTATGCCTCCAGCTAAATTTTCACCGTTTATTATCCTGAAGTCTACATCGACTGTCTTTATAAAACGCTCAACCGCTTTTCTGCCTGGTTTTCCAATTACATCTCCAAGTAATAAAACCCTGATCTCATTTGGCATATTCTATAGCTCTTGTTTCCCTTATCACTACTATCTTTATCTGCCCGGGATAGGAAAGGTCTGTTTCTATCTTTTTTGCTATATCCCTTGATAACATAAATGTATTCTCATCGCTAATCTTCTCGCTATTGACAACTATTCTTATCTCCCTTCCTGCCTGTATAGCATATGACTTTTCAACCCCTGAAAAACTGTTGGCAATTCGTTCAAGTTCTTCAAGTCTCTTAATGTACGTCTCAAGCATCTCCCTTCTTGCTCCAGGTCTTGCACCTGATAAAGCATCTGCAGCCTGAACGATAACATCCAGTAAGCTCACCACTTCAACGTCCTCATGATGGGCAAGTATTGCATGGACAATCTCTTCACCTTCACCATATTTTTTTGCGAGGTCTGCCCCGATAGACGCATGGGATCCTTCTATCTCATGGTCCACAGCCTTTCCTATATCATGTAATAGCCCTGACCTCTTTGCATCTTTTGCGTTAACCCTCAATTCAGAGGCTATGACACCGCAAATAAAGGCAACTTCCAACGAGTGCTGGTATACATTCTGTGCATAGCTACTCCTGAATTTCAGCCTTCCCAAAAGCCTTACAAGTTCAGGATGGACATTATGAACACCTAAATCAAAAACAGCCTGTTCCCCTGCTTCCTTAATCTTCTGCTCAACCTCTTCAGCGACTTTCGACACTATCTCTTCAATCCTTGCCGGATGAATCCTTCCATCACTTATAAGTCTTTCTATTGACACCCTTGCAACCTCTCTCCGTATCGGGTTGAAGCACGATAATATAACAGCTTCAGGCGTATCGTCAATTATGATATCAACACCTGTTGCTGCTTCCAGGGCCCTTATGTTTCTACCTTCCCTCCCTATAATTCTACCCTTCATCTCTTCATTAGGGAGAGAAACGACCGACACAGCATCATCAGCTACATATTCCCCGGCATACCTCTGTATTGAAAGGGCTATTATCTCCTTTGCCTTCTTGTCAGCCTTCTCCCTTGCTTCTTCTTCAATCTTTTTATATACTTTCAGCGATTCATATTTTGCCTCGTCTTCCATCATCTGCATCAACACCTTTTTCGCCTCTTCTGCTGTGAATCCTGATATCTTTTCCAATCTTTCCCTTTCCTTTATGAGCAATGCATCGTATTCCTTAATCTTGCTGTCAAAAAAAGACTGTTTATTAAAAACTTCTCTTTCTTTCTTTGCTAATTCATCCTCTTTTTTATCAATGGCCTCAATTTTTCTGTCAAGATTTACTTCCTTTTGAGAAAGCCTCTTTTCAGTATTCTGTAAATCAGACCTTCTTGATTTTATCTCTTGCTCAAGTTCATTTTTTGCCTGTATTGCAGCATCCTTAGCCTGAATAGATGCTTCCCTTATAAGCACATCAGCTTCTTTTTTCGCATCTTCTAATATCTTCTTGCCTATTTTTTCGTATTCACCAATCTTCTTTCTCTGAACAAATCTGGCAAGAGTAAGCCCCAGAAGAAGGGCTACTACAAAGATTATAATATATAATATTTTGTCCAAAATTCCCCCTCACATATATCATATAAGGGGTAAGTGTGATTAAGGAAAGAGGGAAAGCCTGTATATTTCCAAGATATTAAATCTTTTATGTCCTCCAAATAACATAAAGCTATTTATGTCAAACCTCTATTTCCTTAACAACTACCCCTGAAATATAATAACCCCGCAGATGCCGTGTAAACGGTATATCTTGAACCTCTCAAAAAGGTGGGTGCCTATCTGTTGTATCAGGCTTCTCACTCATATGGTGAGCATGCACACCACAACAAGAGAAGGCTCCCAATAAAGAGGTGTTGGCTCTAAGCTTACCATTTATCACGTACACCGCAGGGAACCTCAAATTCTTCAATCTTTTTCAAAAGTTCTGAGGTTCTACCTTCAAAACTCTCTGCTTGTCTTCTCATCTCAAGATAATCGTCCGTAATTTCCATCATCGCCATAATCACCGCGTTTATTGTATTTACGATACCATAGTTACTAATAACCTGCCCTATCCTTTCATCAACAAATTGAGCAGCCCTTTTTATCCTATCCTCATCCTCTCCCACAAAGGTAAACGGTTGATTCAGTATGTTCACCTCAATCTTTTTTTCCATCTACATTCCTACCCCTCAACCTTTTCAACCTTTTCCAGTATTTTTGTAATTTTACTGATTATTGTTTCTCTTTCGTTCCTTACCTCGGCCATTTTTTCCTTCAATTCCTTGTTTTCAACCTCCAAAGGTTTCACACTGGCCAATAATTTTTCATTTTCTTCTTTCATAAGTCTATAGCTTTTTATAAGATTATCTATCCTCTCTTCAAGCTCGCCTATTCTGTTTTCACTAAACAATTCCATGACTGTTTAATTATCCCTTTTTTGTTCAAAAGTCAAGTATAAAAGGCACGCCTTTATGAACATATCAATCTCCCCATCAAGCACTGCGTCTGCATTATGTACCTCAACTTTTGTTCTATGATCCTTAACAAGTTTATACGGATGGAGAATATAGGAACGGATCTGACTACCCCACGAAATATCCTTTTTCTCTTTGTTCAGGGAATTCATTTTCTCTTCCTGTTTCTTCTTTTCAAGTTCATATATCCTTGATTTTAATATAGCCATAGCTATTGCCTTATTCTTATGCTGAGACCTCTCATTCTGACATTGAACAACAATATTGGTAGGTATATGGGTAATCCTTATTGCTGATTCTGTTCTATTTACATGCTGTCCACCAGGGCCGCTTGCACGGAATGTATCTATTCTTAAGTCTTCTTCCTTGATATCAACAGTAATATCTTCCGAAAGTTCCGGGTATGCATATACTGAGGCAAAGGAGGTATGCCTTCTATTATTCGCATCAAAAGGGGAAATCCTCACAAGCCTGTGTATACCAACCTCACATTTTAAATAACCGTAAGCATAAGACCCTTTTACCAAAAAGGTAACGTTCTTAATACCTGCTTCTTCACCCTGTAATATATCAACTACCTGTGACTCAAACCCCCTTTTTTCCACCCATTTTAAATACATCCTGAGAAGCATTTCTGCCCAATCCTGAGCCTCTGTTCCACCAGCGCCTGCATTTATATAGACAATTGCATTACCCTGATCATGCTCCCCGCCAAGCATCCTTTCCATTTCATACATGCTGAGCAACCCGTCCAGGGAATTAACCCTTGAAATTAGCTCATTTAAATCTTTCGTGTCATCGGTCTCCTTGACAATTTCACTTAATATAATAATCTCCTCAAGCTCCTTTTCCTTTCTCTCCCACTTCACTACTTCTTCCTGGAACCTTGCCCTCTCTTTCAATATTCTCTGTGCTCTTTCCTGATCTTCCCAGAATGCCTTTTTAGATATTTCTGCATCGAGTTCCTGAAGCTGACTGTTTATAGAGGAGAGGTCAAAGATAACCTCTTAAGGCGTTCATTCTTTCTATTAAATTGTCTATTTTACTTTTTATATTTTCTAACATGATAACCTCTTTAAACCTTTATTCGTTTTGCTACTTCCTCCCCAAATTCTGAGCATTTTACCGGGCTTATCCCGTCCATCTGCCGTGCAAGGTCATATGTTACTATCCCGCTTTGTATCGTTTCTTCAATAGCCCTTTCAATAAGCCTTGATACATCATCAAGGCCCATATAACTGAAAAGCATAGCACCGGAAAGCAAAAATGAGGTTGGGTTTACAACATCCTTCCCCGCATACTTCGGTGCACTTCCATGGGTTGGTTCAAATATTGCCATATCATCCCCTATGTTTGCCCCGGGTGCAACACCCAATCCACCAATCAATGCGGCGCAGGTATCAGACAGATAATCTCCATTTAGATTCGGGCACAAAAGTATATCATATTCTTCCGGTCTCATAATGACCTGCATAAACATATTATCAGCAATCCTATCATTAAAAAGGATCTTGCCCTCCTCTCTCTCAAAGGTTACATATTTTTGAAACTCTTTCGCAACCTCGTAAGCCCATTCCCTAAAAGCACCTTCTGTGTATTTCATAATATTACCCTTATGAACAACAGTGATAGTTTTTCTGTTATTTTTTATTGCATAGTCTATAACCCACCTTGCAAATCTTCTGGTACCAGCTCTGCTAATAGGTTTTACCCCAATACCTGTATCATCCGATAATGCTATATCCATTTTTTCCTTCAAAAATGCTATTAAAGCCCTTGCCTCTTTTGTCCCTTCTCTCCATTCAATTCCTCTGTAAAGATCCTCTGTATTTTCCCTGAATATAATTAAATTTACCCTCTCCGGCGCCTTTATAGGGCTTGGTAACCCCTTGAAATACCTGATAGGCCTTATACACACATAGAGATCAAATATCTGCCTTAAATATACATTTATACTCCTAAATCCTCCACCGACCGGGGTTGTAAGAGGACCTTTTATAGCAATTCTATGCCTTTTAACTTCCTCCAAAGTATCTTCTGGAAATAATGTCCCTACCTTTTCAAGTGCCCTCTGCCCGGCTATTAAAGGTACCCACACAATTCTCTTTTCACCATCATAAGCCTTGATTACCGCCTCTTCAAATACCTCCCTTGAAGCCCTCCAGATATCTTCTCCCGTGCCATCACCCAGAATAAAAGGGATTTCAATTTTCCCTATCAAATCTTCAGCCCTCCGTGTTTCCTGATATAATGGTCCAGTCCACCCTCATTCAATATATCCCTCATAATGGAGGTAAGTGGGGAAAATCTCCTTTCTTTCCCATTTGTCTTATCAAACAGCACCCCTTCATCCACTTTAACCTCTAAGATATTACCTTCATCTACACCATCCACACCACATATAATCGCTGCAAGCCCCACATTTATAGCATTTCTATAGAATATTCTTGCAAAGGAATTTGCTATAACTGCATCTATTCCAGCCATCTTTATTACTAAGGGTGCGTGTTCCCGGCTTGAGCCAAGCCCAAAGTTTTTACCACCTACGATAATGTCTCCTTTCCTGACCTTCTTATAAAAACCTGGATAAATATCTTCAAAAACATGCTTTTTCAATTCATCCAGATTTGATCTTAAATGATAAAATCTGCCTGGTATAATATGGTCAGTAGAGATATTATCTCCAAACTTCCATACCCTTCCCTTAAAGACCATCAAGAACCTCCCTCGGGTCTGTCAATTTTCCTTTTAATGCACTTGCTGCCGCTGTTGCTGGTGATGCGAGAATAATTTGAGAATTTGGATTACCCATCCTTCCCAAAAAATTTCTATTTGACGTAGCAACGCAAACCTCCCCATCACCAGGAACACCGAGGTGGATACCTATACATGGTCCACATCCTGGAGGGAGTATAATGGCTCCTGCCTCAAAAAGGGTTGTAAGGATTCCCTCCTGCAGGGCTCGATAATAAACCATCTTTGATGCCGGACTTACAATGAGCTTTATATCCTTTTGCTTCTTCCTGCCCTTCAGTATGATTGATGCAATCCTCAAATCCTCTATCCTTCCATTGGTGCAAGAACCTATAAATACCTGATCAATATTTATGCCTTTTGCTTCACTGTCTTCTATGCTCCTTACATTATCAACCTGGTGAGGCAGACTCACCATGGGGGTTAGGTGTTCCACATTTATCTCAAACACCTTTTCATAGTAGGCATCTTCATCCGGCAGGATTTCTATATAAGCCTTTTCTCTTCTTAACCTTTTGAGATACATAAAGGTCATAGTGTCAGAAGGGAATAGCCCACATTTGGCTCCTGCCTCCACAGCCATATTGGCTATAGTCATCCTGTCTTCTACATCAAGATACCTCAATGTCTCACCTAAAAACTCCATTGATTTATACGTAGCACCATCAGCACCTATCATACCTATTATCTTTAGCATCAAATCTTTAGCAAACACGCCTGATGGAAACCTTCCATTCATCACGCATTTGAAACTCTCCGGTACCCTCATCCATGTCTTCCCAAGCCCCATGGCCACGGCAATATCAGTAGACCCCATCCCTGTAGAAAAAGCTCCCAAAGCTCCACCTGTGCAGGTATGTGAATCTGCCCCGACAAGCACCTCCGATGGTGCAAGCATACGTTCTGCCATGACCTGATGGCATATTCCATCCCCTACCTCACACATATCGGCTCCATATGTCTTTGAAAACTCCCTTATCATCATGTGGTCATTAGAAAGCTCCATCCTCGGGCTTGGAGATGCATGGTCAATAAAAAAGACAATACGTTTACTATCAAAAAGATTTTTGAAGTTCATTTCTTTAAACTTCTTAATAGCAAGTGGAGCAGTACCATCTTGCAGCAATATTCTATCAACATTTACGATTACATAATCTCCCTGTCTTACATCAGCTCCTGTATTTATACTCAGAATCTTCTCCGCTATCGTCTTGCCCATTTATTATTCCCCGGCCTTTGTAAGATCTTCAAACCTTATGTCCAGTCCTAACACACCCAGTATGTCGCCTACCTCATCCCTTATGGGGCCAGAAACGGTAACACAAAGGGCACCAGTAATTCTGGATGAATAGAGCGATGTTACGCTGATTTTTCCTGTCTTCATCGGGTTAATAAACCAATCCCTGTCAGAAAAATCTTCATGGAGGCCTATTTTATAATATTTTGCCCTATCCACCACCTGGGTTATATTCTTTGTAATCTTTATACCTTCACTATTTACAATGTACGCAAATTGTATGTACGGGTATTCTCCGACAATATTCTTCAAAACCTCTTCCTGTTTTTCTGGAACCATAGCCTTTATTGCCGGGTCTTCAATGTATTTTTCTATTAGATGTGCAGCCAGATCGTATGCCCTCTTCTTCATAAGCTCAAACTCGGATACAAATATTTCCGGAATGTACCTTCTCACAAGATGTTCCATTTCCTCATCAGATATAAATGTTATCCTGCCCTCGTCATACTGCTTGATTATCCATTTATTAACCCTGGCTATACCGGGATGAGCCTTTTCAATCCTGTCTTTTCCTACCAATGCAAAATGAGAGTTTATCCAGTGTGCAATCCCTGCAAGACCAGATTTATCGGTAATGTTAACAGCGACTGGCCTGTTAAGAATCCTTTTTGTATCAAAAGAGGTATAGATTTCTTCATTTTTCAATACACCATCTATGTGGACACCTGCTGATGTTGCATTGAAATCCAATCCTACTAAAGGTTGATTTCTCGGTATATGTAAACCAATTTCCTTCTCAAAATAGTTTCTTATTTCCGTAATCACCCTTGTGTCTATCCCATTCTCATCGCCTGTGAGAGAGATATACTCCATTATCAATCCTTCTATTGCGGCATTTCCTGTTCTTTCTCCGATACCGAGGAGCGTTCCGTTCACATAGGTACAACCGTAAAGCCATGCACTTACACTGTTAATGATTACTTTATGAAAATCGTTATGTCCATGCCATTCAAGGTGTTCAGAAGGGACGCCTGCATCATCTATCATTGCCCTTATTATCTTCCCTATAGACCTTGGAAGGGCTGCGCCAGGATAAGTAATGCCTACGCCCAAAGTATCACATAGTCTAATCTTTATAGGTATTTTAGCATCCTCTGAAATATTCATAAGGGCCTGTGCAAAAGGAACACAGAACCCATATATATCCGCCCTTGTGATATCTTCAAAATGGCATCTTGGGACGATGTTGTTTTCAAGTGCATTTTCAACAATCCTTATATAATCTTTAAATACCTGTGACCTTGTTTTTTTCAGTTTTAAAAAAATATGGTAGTCTGAAACACTCGTAAGGATACCTGTTTCGTTTAAATTCAGATCCTTTACAAGCTGTAAATCTTCTTTATTAGCCCTTATCCAGCTTGTGATTTCAGGATAGCGATAACCCTTCTCGAGGCATTTTTCTACCGCCTCCCTGTCCTTACCTGTGTAAATGAAAAATTCACATTGTTTCACTACACCATTCGGACCACCAAGCCTGTGCAAAAACTCATAAAGGTCCTCAATCTGCTGAACTGTGAAAGGCGGTCTCGATTGTTGACCATCTCTAAAGGTTGTGTCCGTGATATATATTTCATCAGGAGGGTCTATTAATTCTATCTTGTGGTCAAATTTCACCTTTGATATCTCTACATATGGAAAAATATCTCGAAAAAGCTCCGGGGTCTCCACATCAATCAACGGATACTTTGTGTTCTTTATAATGTTTTTGAATATAAAACCCTTCTTTTTCTTCAAATTACCCTCCTATCTCTAACAAGTAAGGAGTAGGAAGCAAGGAGTAAGGAGTTCGCTACCTACATTACTGTATACTGCCTACTTCGTACTACAGTCTACTTCTCCCCTGTCACCCGCATTTTGAGCTCGTTTAACTGTCTTTGTGCAACCCTCGCTGGAGCTCCAGTCAGTAAGCATGTACCTTTTTGTGTCTTTGGAAAAGGGATTACATCCCTTATACTATCAAGTCCCATAAGCATCATAAGTATTCTATCAAAACCAAAGGCAATGCCACCATGGGGTGGTGCACCCATTTCAAGGGCTTCGAGAAGAAAACCAAACTTCTCAATTGCCTCTTTCTCTTTAATGTTAAGAAGTTTAAACATCTCCATCTGCTCATCCATTTTATAGATCCTTATACTACCGCCGCCCATTTCAACACCATTCAATACAAGGTCATAAGCCTTGGCCTTGATACTCTCATAATCCCCTTTAAAATCTTTAATACTACCCTTTGGTGATGTAAACGGATGATGCCTTGCCGCATACCTTTTTTCTTCCTCACTGTATTCAAAAAGTGGAAAATCGACTATCCAGATAAACCTGAATTCATCCTTTCTTATCAGCTCATATATTTCACCTAAATACAACCGGAACTTTCCCATAATATCATTTACCCTGTTCCTTTTGCCAGCCATAATAAAGATTACATCTCCATTTGATAGCTTGAGCTTTTCATCCATAAAAGATTTTTCATTATCCTTCAAATATTTGACTATGGGGGATTGTAAGGCATCGTTTTCCTTCCGTACCCAGACAAGTCCCTCTATTCCCATCTCTTTTGCAGTATCCACGGCATTATCAAGGTCTTTTCTTGAAAGTGTCTTAGCCTTCAAGACGATACACTTAACAGCACCACCATCTTCTATGGTCTTTTTGAAAACACCAAATTCAGTCTCCTCAAAAATATTGGTAAGCTCTATCATAGGCAATTCAAACCTTAAATCAGGTTTATCAGTCCCGTAAGACTCCATTGCCTCCTCATAGGCCATCCTTAAGAAAGGTGTTTCAATAGATTCTTTCTTAAGGGACTTATATAAGGCCTTCATCAAACCCTCACTCAATGTCAGCACATCATCTACGTCAACAAAGCTCATCTCAATATCTATCTGGGTAAACTCAGGCTGTCTATCTGCCCTCAAATCCTCATCCCTGAAACATCTCACAATCTGGAAATACTTATCAAATCCCCCTATCATCAGTATCTGTTTAAAAAGCTGGGGTGACTGGGGCAGGGCATAGAACATGCCTGGATTCAATCGACTCGGCACAATAAAGTCCCTTGCACCCTCAGGGGTACTTTTTGTAAGAAAGGGTGTTTCAAACTCGAAAAATCCCATCGATGTTAAGTAGTCCCTTGCAGCCTTATAGGCATGGCTTCTTTCTACAAATGTCTTTTGAATCTCAGGTCTTCTCATATCGAGATACCTGTATTTTAACCTTAGAGACTCATTCGGTTCCTCTTCTTCCAGTTGAAATGGCAATGACCTGCAGGTATTCAGAATCTCAAAGGAATTCACCAGTACCTCAATCTTCCCTGTAGGTATATTCGGGTTCTCTGTTCCTTCAGGTCTCTTTGCAACCCTTCCTGTAACACTTATTACATATTCCTGTTTTATATCACCGGCTTTTTCATGTGCATCAGTCGATATATCAGGGGAAAACACTACCTGTACTACACCTGTTACATCCCTTAAATCTACAAATATGAGTCCGCCATGGTCTCTTCTTCTGAACACCCAACCTGACAAATTCAATGTCTTCCCCACGTCATCTTTTGAAACCAATCCGCAATATTTATCTCTCAAGGCTTACCCCCAGTAAAAGTCTATTATTATATCTGTTACCGTAAATACAAGTCAAGGTTTACATATTAAGAGCGTAGTCAGGTTTTAGAATTTAGCGATCTGGAAAAAGTTCTTTGTGATGTGTTTGGATTGAACTGATTTTCAAGGTAGCTTTACATTCCTTAAGAACTCGGCACTTGCTTCAGGCAATGCAGTGTTTATAAACATGCCTGTTCCAAGTTCAAAACCAGCTATTTGAGACACCCTTGGAACAATCGCTATATACCAGTGAAAGTATTTAGAATCTGCTTCACGGGGGGAGAGCGACCTCACAACATAATTGAAATCCGGATTTTCTAACCCTACATACAGTCTTAAGAGCACCTCTTTTAGAGCTATGGCAAGGTCAGAAAGTTCTGAGTCATTTATGTGTCCAAAACAGGCGTTGTGCTTCTTTGGAAATACCCAGAGATGAAATGGAGACAGAGCAGCATACGGGATAAAGGCAACAAACGAATTATTTTCAAAAATAACTCTTGTTCCATCCTTTATTTCATCTTTAACATGTGAACAATAAAGACATTCACCAAAATTAACATAATAATAATTTCGGAGCGCTTCTTCAAGCCTGTTCATTACCTGCCCTGGAAATACAGGCGTTCCAACAATCTGAGAATGAGGATGTTCTAAAGACGTACCCGCACTTTGACCATGATTTTTAAATATAATAACATGTTCAATCCTTGGATCCTGATAAAAGGCGTGTAAACGGTTCCTATAAGATACAAGAATCTGTTCTATTTGATTTAAAGGTAATAAGGCAGTGGTCATATTATGTTCCGGAGTTTCAATTATTACCTCGTGAAGCCCTACGCCTGAAATATATTGCTTGAAATCAGTTTTACACTTTAATATATCACCAACTGGAGTTAGCGCTGAGAATTTATTGGGTACCGACCTCACTGACCAGTTTCCGTCATGTCCTGTTAATTTAAAGGTTTCCGGTGGCGTTTTATCTTCATTCCCAGGGCAGAAAGGACATGTAGAAACATAACGGGGCAGATCCTTCTTTTCTTTTGGACGGGTAAAGTCTTCCGGCCTTTTGGCCCGTTCAGTTGCAATTATCACCCAGTCACCTGTAATAAGATTTAAGCGAATCTCAGGCATGCTTTGCCTCCATCGTAAATTAGAAAAATTTTACTTCAAAATCAATTTTACGTCATAAACATTGTATTCACAACAGAAAAATGCATCTATTTCCCAGAATCATATAAACATCAAGACCCCATTACGCTTTCAGGGTGAATTGTCCTGTCAACCTTCTTCTCTCAACTCTATCGTTTCAACCTTGACCCTTGCAAGGCCTTTTTGATAAAAGCCAAGTCTCTTTGCGGCACCGACAGAAAGATCAATGATCCTTTCGCCGGATAACGGGTTATGGATGCTGGGAAAGGGTCCCCGGTCGTTCACCCTCACGATGATTGAGCGGTTGTTCTCCAGATTGGTAACCTTGACGTGTGTGGGAAGAGGCAGGTACTTATGGGCCGCTGTCAAACCCTTCGGGTCGAAGACCTCACCGTTGGCGGTCATGCGGCCTCCTTTTTGCCGCACCGTCTCGTACCCGTACCAGGAGGACACACCTGTTTCCTCGTATGACCGCGCTTGCTCAACGGACATGGGATAGTAGGTCTTGCCCTTTACCGTGTAAGGCGCATTTTTTACCCGGCCCTTGCGAATGGCCTCTTTGGGAGGCAGACCATCAATCTTTTCAATATCCTCGTTAACGAGCCTCCAGTCGAGGGGAGCCTTTACCACCTTAAAAGTAAATTCGCCGACCTTATATACGATCTTCGTTGTGCCTGCGGTGAGTTCATATGCCCCCTTTACCACGTAATAGCTGCCTTTTACAGTCCCCGTGACCACCTTGTATGGGGCTGTAATGGCCCAGCAACCTCCAAGGATCAGGCAAGAAAAGACTATTAACAGAACAAAAACATCATGTGACTTAATCCTGAAGTGCAATGTTCTGAGGGCTGAAGCAATCCGGCTCATCACAGGCTCTTAATATTACGCAATCTTTGGTGACAGAAAACCACTTGCAATAAGGATACCAGCCTGGACGTAATAAGGGGACGTAAAAGTATAATCATCAACTTGAACATAGCGTAGCATATCCAAATCTGAAATAAAATAAGTTCAAAGGAGGTATGATATAAAGCTGTTGCCCAAACCTATCCATAGCTGTATTTGGTCCGGAAGGTGCTCCCGAAGGGCTCATTGCGTATGCTCCGGGAACCATCTTGAGCGCCTCTATCTCGGCTTCAGGACTGAAAGCGGCGTCTCTATCGATGATGCCTGCGGCAGTCCTTCAATGACTCAGGTCTTATCGCAATTAAAGCGGTCCGGGTTTGTGAAGATTCTAAATGGCAGGATAATCCCCAC
>JAPLKF010000008.1 GCA_026388215.1 Pseudomonadota bacterium
CCGAATTCCATATCCAGGTCATCATGGACAACTATAAGGTCTTTTAATTGTATATCCATCCTTTTCATCAGGGATAAAAGCGGTCCGCCAGACAGGTTCATGAAGGTGTCCGGTTTTGCAATAAGCACCTCTTGATATGTGCCTACCTTACACCCGGATAATTTCTTCTTTAAAGGGATATTAAATCTTTCAGAAAACCTGTCGATTACAAGATAGCCAATGTTATGTCTCGTATATGAATATTCAAAACCTTTATTTCCAAGACCACATAATAAAAACAAAAAATCCTCTATTCCCCCTTCTTTTCTCTCTTTTCTCCCTTCTCTGCCTTTTCTGCTTTCTCTCTCTTCTCTGCCTTTTCTCCCTTTTCCCCCTTTTCTGCTTTCTCTCCCTTCTCTCCCGGCTCCACCTTCTCTACCTCTGCCTCTACCTCTTCCACCACTACTGGTTTTTCTTCCTCTACTGACGGTGGAGTGACGGTCACAATAGCAACATCCGCCCCCTCAAGAAGTTTCACGCCCGGTATTGATATTTGATTGACATGGAAGGAGTCCCCTATACCAAGGTCTGTTATATCCACCTCTATCTTTTCCGGCATCTGCGTAGGTAAACATGCAACCATAATTGTCCTTAAGTGCTGCTCAACAATGCCACTGTCTGCCACACCCTTTGCTTCACCCACAAGATGTATAGGTATTTCCACTTCAATAATTCTTTCCATTGATACCTGTAGGAAATCTATATGAAGAATTTTGTCACCGAGGAATCCTCTCTGGATATCCTTTACCATAACGGGTCTATTTTCAATATTATCTTCGTTATGTAATTCCATCTTCATGATTATATTTCTTCTAATCTGCTTCCCTAATCTTTGCCACTCTTTTAACGAAACCGTTATAGGCAGAGGTTCTGTATCTTTTCCATATAAAACCGCCGGTATGTTCCCCTCTCTTCTTACCCTCTTTGCCATACCCTTTCCTTTGCTCTTCCTTCTATCTGCCTTTATTAATATTTCTACCATGATGCAGCCTCCTATCGCTGTCTACACAAACAATGAACTTACAGATTCGTCTCTATGAATCCTCTTGATCGCCTCACCAAGCACCGGTGAGACATCAAGCACTTTAATCTTATCTAATTTTCTTGCCTCTTCTGAAAGGGGTATTGTATTTGTAACAATCAACTCCTTAATGCTGGAATTCTTTATCTTTTCCACAGCATTTCCTGAAAGGACCGGATGGGAACAACAGGCATACACAGAGTTCGCACCATTCTGCATAATAGCCTCTGCCGCCTTAACAATCGTGCCTCCAGTGTCAATCATATCATCAAGGATTATGGCCACCTTTCCTTTCACATTACCAATAATATGCATAACCTTCGAGACATTTGCCTTTTCTCTTCTCTTATCAATAATTGCGAGGGAAGCATTCAGTCTTTTCCCGAACTCTCTTGCCCTTTCTACCCCCCCTGCATCAGGCGATACGACAACAACCTCTCCCTTAATCTTCTTTAAATACCCTAATTGAACAGGAAGCGCATAGAGATGGTCAACAGGAATATCAAAAAAACCCTGAATCTGCCCTGCGTGCAGGTCCATAGCAAGTATCCTTGAAGCCCCTGCTACAGTTATGAGATTAGCTACAAGCCTTGCAGATATAGATGTCCTTGGCAATACCTTCCTGTCCTGCCTTGCATACCCATAATAGGGGATAACCACCGTTATTCTATCTGCAGATGCCCTTTTTAAAGCATCAATCATAATCAATAGCTCCATGAGATTATGGTTAACGGGAGGACATGTAGACTGGACAACGAATGTATCCATGCCCCTCACGCTCTCCTCAATTTCTACCTGAACCTCGCCGTCAGTAAAATTGCCGACCTTTGCCTTCCCTAACTTTACATTGAGAAACTTACATATCCTTTCTGAAAGTCTCGCATTTGCATTCCCTGTAAATATTCTTAGTTTATCCACTTAAGTTCCCCCTAAAAATAAATTCTGGGGCGGGAGGATTCGAACCTCCGAATGCAGGCTCCAAAGGCCTGTGTCTTACCGCTTGACGACACCCCAACGTCCTATCTTTACTGAGATTGTTCTTTACTTATTTCTCTTTCATATGCTTCTAACACACTGGATTCTATCTTTTGTCTTGTGGCATTGTTTAAGGGATGAACAGTATCTCTATATGAACCATCTTTCATCTTTTTACTTGGCATAGCAACAAAGAGCTTACTATCTCCATGTATTACCTTTAAGTCCCTCACGATAAAACAATCATCAAACACAACCGATGCGTATGCCTTAACCCTTTTCTCACTTACAGGAAATATCTTAATATCTGTAATCTCCATAATGCTTCGCCTCCTATATGCTATGTGCTATAAAAATACTTCCCATATCATTTAATAAAACTGATGCCCCCCTTGCCTGTTCCTCGCTCTCAAATATACCAAATACAGAAGAACCACTTCCACTCATCAATGCACCGATAGAGCCCAATTCAACCAATCTATCTTTTATAGTCTTAATTGTTGGACACATTAAAATGCCGGTCTTCTCAAGGTCATTTTCCAAAATTCCTGCGACATCATAAGCAGTATCAAATTTCCCCCTCAATTTAATATCATTTTCCCTGTTTGTCAATACGATTTTTAGACTTCCGTATACCTCTTTGGCCTTTAATACCACGTTTGGATATACAATAAGATACCATAAGGAAGGTAATTCAACAGGAGAAATTCTATCACCAATGCCCCTCATAATACATGATTTGCCGTATAAAAACAATGGAACATCTGCGCCAATTTTGCTCCCTAAACTCATTAATTCCTCATGCCCTATTGACAAACCCCAGATCCTCAATAGCTCTCTTAAAGTAGTCGCAGCATTACTGCTTGGCCCTCCAAGCCCGCTACCAATTGGTATGTTCTTTTCAACATACACCCTTACCCCTTTCTTAACCCTGTACCTCTTTTTCAAAAACAGAATAGCCTTATATATCGTATTCTCCTGACCATCAGGCAAAATCCCTCTATCATCCTTTACAATGATTCTATCATCCTCACCATCTTCTATGTGTATCACATCATAGAGGGATATAAGGTCAGCAACACTCACGAGATTGTGATACCCGTCATCCCTTTTTGAAAGAACTTTTAAGAATAGATTTACCTTGGCAGGAGAAAGGACTATGTGTTCCATAATAAACTAAAAAAGTTTTTCACTGTTCATTATCCACCGTCTTTATTCGTGAGCCTTTATAAGATGTTGTATAAATCAACGGAAGGCTAAAAAGTGTAATACCCATTTTCACAACATACTGACCTATAATAAGGGGTAATACCGGCATCACTCCATAAAAGGCAAGGGTAATAAAAATACAGCTATCAACAAAGGTAGATACCCCGTTGCTCACAAGCACCCTCGACCATCTGAATCTTTTTACATATAATTTCCAGGCATGATATACCTCCACATCAACAAGAGAGCTTATCAGGTAGGCGGTAAGGCTTGCAAATACAATCCTCGGGGTTGCGCCAAAGACTGCCTCATAAGCCTTTCCTTCCGTAAAAAAAGAAGGAGCAGGCAGGTGGATTATCAGATACGCATACACAGCAAGTAAGATGTTTGCGAGAAATGCCCCATACACAACCTTTCTTGCGCCATCCTTCCCGTAAATCTCATGTATCACATCTACAAGGGTAAAGGTTACTGTATAGATAAAAACAGCAGAAGGGACAACTATACCAAATAATTGTACCGGTCTCCCGGCAGTCACATTTGCAATAATCTCACATGCTATGTATAAACCTACGAAAATAAGACCCACTAACGAACCCCTTCTACTTGAAACCTGTCTATGCTGAACTCAGAATGAGCAATGATATTAATCTTTGTTTTATAGGTATTCTCAATGTATTCTATTGAGCTTTTCTCCTCCTCATAAAGGAGACTCGCCACCTCTGGTGAAAGATAGACATTGATCTTTTTACTTTCATCCTTTTTGAAAAAACTTCTCAGTTCTCTCAATACTTCGTAGCATACAGTATATTTTGACTTTATATATCCAGTACCATCACAGTTTGGACACACTTCGGTAAGGAGGGTTACAATATTGTCCCTTGTTCTCTTTCTCGTAATCTGAACAAGCCCGATCTCACTTATCGGATATGCAAACGTCTTTATCCTATCCTTCTTCAGGGCATCCACAAGGGCCTGGAAAACCATCTCTCTTGACTCTTTTCTTTCCATGTCAATAAAATCTACAACAATAATCCCTCCAATATTTCTCAATCTTATCTGATAGGCAATCTCTTTTATTGCCTCAAGATTAGTCCTCAAAATAGTATCCTCAAGGTCTTTTCTGCCAAGGTACCTCCCTGTATTCACATCAATCACAGTAAGGGCTTCAGTATAGTCAAAGACTATGTAACCACCAGATTTTAACCAGATCTTTTTCTGTGAAAGTTTCGCTATTTCAATCTCAATTCCATAAACCTCAAATATAGGATCCTTCTCATCAAAATAACTCACCTCACATCCCTCTTCAGGGAGATATTCCTTTAAAAACTCCCTTACCTTTTCAAATACAGAGGGGTCATCAACAACTATATTTTTTAAATTATGGGAGTGAAGGTCCCTTATGGCCCTGAATATTATGCCCAGGTCTTGATGTAATATTGAAGGAGCGCCCACATTTTTCGCTTTATCCTGAATGCTCTCCCATATCCTTTTTAAAAAATTAAAATCGCCTGTGAGTTCATCTTTTGTCTTACCTTCAGATGCAGTTCTTGCTATAAGACCAAACCCTTCCGGGCACATTTCCTTCAGTATTGCTGCAAGCTTCTTTCTTTCTTCTTCCTGTTCAATCCTGCGGGAAACACCAATATGCTGCGTTCCTGGCATAAGCACGAGAAACCTTCCAGGTAACGTTACCTTTGAGGTAACCCTTGTCCCTTTCTGGCCAATAGGTTCCCTTGAAACCTGAACGATTAATTCCTGTCCTTCTTCCAGCACGCCTTCTATTCGTTCATTAAATTCAACAGGGAATCCAGAATTTTCAAACTCCTCGTACATCATCTTATCCAGAATTATGTCACCCACATAAAGAAAGGCTGACCTTTCAAGACCCACATCCACAAAAGCAGCATCCATCCCCGGAACAATTCTCACCACCTTCCCTTTGTAAATATTTCCCACCATACTATTATCATTTTTTTTCTCTATGAAAAACTCTACCAAAACACCATTCTCAAGAAATGCTATCCTTGTCTCGTTGAATGTTACATTAACAATCAGTTCTGATGCCATATATCTTTTTATCCTCCACCTTTATAATTCTTTTAAATACTCCATCCAGCCACAACGCTTTAATACCCTTGCCTTTCCATATATAGAAGCTTTTATTGTTATTTTCCCATCTCAATCCTTCCATATCCACGTCCTTTTTTGTAACCAATATATACGAACATTCTTTTACCATGTCTTTCAGGCTTCCTTCAATAAATTCAAAAATTTTCATACCCCTCGGTAATATTCTGTTTATCTTTTTCAATATTGTAACATCAATCAAAATCCCACCATTTATCTCGACCTCAATCAACTCACAGGTACTCTCTACGCCAAGAGGTAATGCATTGGATAATGAAATATTTGGCATCGGGTGGTATCTCCCGTGCATTTTTATCGAGATACCCTGAGACCTCAAGGCCCGGAGCATTATATTCATAGTATCCAGATGACCAATATATCTTGCATCCCCATATTTTCCATACCTGAAGGTGTACTTCTTGGTTGGGAGTATGGAGTTCGGAGTTCGGAGAATTTCAAAAATTCGTCCTTCGTCTTTCGTCCTTCGTCTTTCGTCCTCCTGTTTTCTGCCTACTGCATACTCCCTACTGCCTACCGCATTTCCATGGCAGACTTCTTGTTTCTTTGTTCCCAACTCAAAACTCTGAACTCTGAACTCTGAACTGCTGCCTTGGCAGTCCATCCCGCAGCCTGCGCAGCCCGAATGACAATCTACGGTCAGTTGACCTTCTCCTGCCTTCTTCAGTTCTTCCCTCAAAAAGGTTTTATCTATACCTGTATCTATAAAATCCCACGGGAAGGCGCCTTCAAAAGGCCTGTCCCTTAAATAGCTTTGCGTTTTCAATCCATTTGCCTCAAACCATTCATCGTATAGTCCAGGTCTAAAAAACTCCCTCCATGCCTCAAGCTTCACACCTTTCTTAACAAGGTACTCAAAAAGCGGCGAAAGTGTCTCATCACCCCTTGAAATAATCCCTTCAACAACACTTACCTTTATATCCCTGTATTTCATTCTTACACCCTTTCCTTTTAATAGCCTCTTTATCATGGACATCTTTTCTTTAAGGATGTCTTCATCTTCCATCTGTAGCCATTGAAAGGGTGTATGGGGCTTTGGTATGAAGGGTGATACTGAAAGGTTAATATTCATACCTTCTTTCTCAAAGGGCTGAATAATGTCTTTTATAATTAAAATATCCTCCTCTTTCTCCCATGGGAAACCGATCATAAAATAAAGCTTCAGCCTCTTCCAGCCATATCTCCTGAGAAGTGAAAGTTGCCCGATCAGAACATCAA
Organism: Pseudomonadota bacterium; assembly: GCA_026388215.1. Taxonomy (NCBI): domain Bacteria; kingdom Pseudomonadati; phylum Pseudomonadota; species Pseudomonadota bacterium. Next base: position 6,611 of record JAPLKF010000008.1, read on the forward strand.
TATCTATATTCTTATTCAGCCTCGACCTTATTCCCAAGGATGCAGATTCAAGTGCAAAGGTAAATCCAGTCCGTGCAACATCACCAATAATACTTATTTCTTCGTCCTTTATACTCCCGACCTTCAAGGAAGGAAGTGAAATCGACACACCTCTATGATTGTTTTTAATATAAGAAATAACCTGAAAAAGGGCACTATAGTCACCTGAACTTAATGAAAGGAGAGAAATCTCTTCATAGCCTGTCCCTTTGATCGCATCATCTATAATCTTTGTCACCCTTTCGAATGACCTCTCCCTGTATGGTCTATATCCAAACCCGGCGAGACAGAACCTGCAACCATTTCCGCAACCCCTCGATATTTCGATATTAAGCCTGTTGTGAATGCTTCCAACAACAGGTATTGGAGGTTTGACCGGGTGGTATGAACTATCAAGGTTTTTTATAAACAATCTTTTCACATGATTTTTCTTCATTAAAGGTGAATAAACACCCTCAATGTTGCTCAATTCCTTCAGAACGCTCATTCTATCAATCCCTTTCAGTCCCTTAACCACATGCAGGATGTCAACAAGGGCCTCCTCTGCCTCCCCGACCACAATAAGGTCAAAGAATCTTTCAAAAGGCCTTGGATTAAGCATAAGCGGACCGCCGCCTATCACTATCGGGTACCCACCCCTGTCTTCTGGCTTCATTGGGATTCCACCTAACTCCAGCATATTAAGGACATTGGCAACATTCAACTCATAAGAAAGGGAAAAGCCCACCAGATCCATAACATGTAGCGGTGTCCTGGACTCAAGCGTGAAAATGGGAATATTTTCCCTCCTCAAATACATCTCCATATCATGCCAGGGAGCAAAACACCTCTCACACCATACCCCTTCTATGCTATTTGCAAGTTCATACAGAAGAAAATAACCGAAGTAGGACATTCCCACCTCATATATATCGGGGTAGCAAAGAGCGAATCTTACAGTTACCTTTCTGGGATCCTTAATAATCCCGTTAGGCTCTATACCTGTATACCTTGCAGGTCTGGTAATATGGTTTGGGATATCAAACATTATGTTTATTTTAATTAATGAAGAATGAAAAATGTAGAATGTAGAATTTTTCCTAAATTCTTAATTCTTCATTCTTAATTCTTAATTCTTAGTTTTATACTCCTTCATAATCATAGAAAGGTCATTCATCACCATCTCTTTTATCCTCTCCAGCGCTTGCCCGCTTATCGCTTCAAACCTTAATACAAGGACTGGTTGAGTATTTGAAGACCTTACGAGCCCCCAGCCATCCTCCAAAATCACCCTTACACCATCTATATCGATTATCTTAAACCTATCCCTATAATATTCAGTCAACCTTTTTACAACTCCAAACTTTACATTATCAGGACAATCAAGCCTTATCTCCGGGGTAGAATACATTTTGGGCACATCCTTCAGATATTCAGAGACAGGTCTTTCATCTTTCCCCATAATTTCAAGTAATCTCAAAGATGAGTATATCGCATCATCGAATCCAAAAAACTTGTCAGCAAAAAACATATGTCCACTCATCTCCCCACCAAGAAGGGCCCCTACTTCCTTCATCTTTTGTTTTATGAGGGAGTGACCTGCCTTCCACATGATGGGTTTACCTCCATGTTTCTCCACATCTTCAAATAAATTCTGAGAACATTTTACTTCTGAAACAAAATATGCACCCTTGTTTTCCTTTAATATATCTCTTGCAAATATTATCATGAGATAATCACCCCAGATAATGTTTCCCTCATTGTCGATAACACCAATTCTATCACCATCACCATCATAGCCAATACCCACATCAGCTCTTTTATCAAGTACCGTTTTTCTTAGTGTCTCGATATTCTTTTCTACTGTCGGGTCTGGAAAATGGTTGGGAAAGTGTCCATCCATATCGCAGAAAAGCTCAATTACCTCCTGTCCCATCTCTTTCATAATGGGGGATGCAAAGGCCCCTGCAGTTCCATTGCCTGCATCGATTACAACCCTGAAGCACTTCTTTAGCTTTATGTTGCTTCTTAAGAAGTTGTAGTATTCTTCAACAATACCTTTATACTCCTTACATGAACCTTCTCCATGGACAAATCTTTTTTCTTCAATGATTTTACCTATATACTGTATCTCTTCTCCAAAGAGGGTGGTTTTTCCATATGCTACCTTAAAACCATTAAATTCAGGTGGATTATGACTTCCAGTTATCATTATTCCACCATCTATCTCAAGATTAAAGAGGGAGAAATAAAATAACGGAGTGGGTACAAGACCCAGGTCTATAACATTCAAGCCCCCTTCCATCATACCTTCAACAACAAGGTTTCTGAAGTGCTCGGAGCTCAACCGGCAATCCCTCGCAATGGATGCATTCTTCTTTCCTCTTTCGGACATATACGCAGCAAACGCCCTGCCAATATCCCTGACAACCTCGTCAGTCAGGTCTTCATCAACCCTGCCCCTTATATCATATTCCCTGAATATCTCCTTGTTCATCTATGCCTCCTATTCCTCTATAAATGCCGCACCCATAACAGCCGCCTCTTCTCCAAACCTTGCCTTCTCTACCCGTAAACCCTTTAGAGAAGCCGGCATTGCCCTCTTTTCCATCACTTGTTTTGTCTCATCAACAAGATACTTCGTCCCGTAAATCACCCCTCCGCCTAAAACAATAATTTCAGGATTTAGTAGATTAATAAGACTTGCAAGCGCTGTGCCCATATATACAATCACTTCCTGCCATATTTTTCCACACAAATCATCCCCAATAAGATAGGCTTCTTCAATGTGGCCGGCGTGTAACATCTCTATGTTCCCATTTATCACATCCCAGATTTTACCTCTATACCCTCCTCTTATTTCCTTTTTTACCCTCTCTACTATATATGAACCCCCGCAGTATGCCTCAAAACACCCTGAATTTCCACAGCGGCATCTATATCCATAGGGATTCAGTGTAATATGTCCAACCTCTCCCCCAACACCCGAGAACCCCCTGTACAGTTTTCTATCTATTATCAGCCCACCACCAATGCCGGTTCCAACAAATATACCAAGTACATCATCAGGTTTCCCGTTCAAACCAAACTTCCATTCTCCGTATGTAGCCGCATTTACATCGTTCTCGATAAATGTTTCTATGCCGCATGCCTTCTCTATATCATCCCTTAAGGGGACATTATGTAATCCCAGGTTAGGCGAGAATATAATATTTTTAGAATCTTTGTCTATCTGGCCTGCTGATGCTATACCTATCCTTTCTATTTCCTGTTTTTCAATCCCCTTTTCCCTTATAACATCACTCACCAAACCAGTAATACCCTCCATGATGCCTTTGTATCCTCTCTCCTTGTCTGTTGGAATCTTTTTTCTGTACGTTACACTACCACTTCCATCCACAATACCGGCTATTATCTTCGTTCCTCCCACATCAATACCTATTCTCATATTCAACCTCACCAAATTCAGGGGTTAGGGGATAGGGTCAGGGGTTAGCTATACCCTATACCCTTTTCTTCAACATCTCCATAAGCATCTGTGCGTTCTTCACCGCCTTGCCTGCATGACAGTTGTTAAAAAAGACAAATGTCTCAGAGGCATTTCCCGCAATATCTTTTATCGGTGAAACAAATTCCTTAAGTTCCTTCTCTGTATATAAATAATCATACCTTACATCAACCGGTTCACCAAACCATGCCCTGTTTCTCCCATGAAAACGGAAATAACCTATCCTGGAGGTAAGAACGGGAGAAAAAGGCACAAGACCTTTGATCTTTGGTTCATCTACAACACAATACCCAAAGGATAAATCCTTCAGGGTTTCCATGTACCTGTCCTGTAACCATTTTACATTTCTAAACTCCACAACCACTTCAATACCGTAAAACTCTTCCCGCAATAACTTCAAATAATCTATGTTGTGACTATCTGGAAGAAATGCATAGGGGAACTGAAATAGTAATGCCTTTAAGTTGTCACCGAGGGGACTGACACCATCCTTAAAAATTTTAAACTGCCCTTTAAGCATCTCTGTCCTCTCATGAGTCATACCTTTGTATGCCTTTACCGCAAAAGAGAAATCCCTTGAAGTCCTTTTCACAAAAGATTCCATTGTTCTTTTTGAAGGCATAGTATAATACGTAAAATTGACCTCAAGGGCCTTAAAACCCAAAACACGCTCATAATACGGGAGCATTTCATGCCTTTTGATTCCTGTTGGATATACCTCGCCTATCCAGTCATCAAATGAAAAACCACTTGTACCTATCAGAATATCTCCCATAAAAAAGTTCGGAGTTTAGAGTTCAGTGTTCGGAGTTTAAATATCGAACCTTAAGCTTTGCCCCTTGTCCTTTGCATTTTAATTTGACATATTTCGCCAATATCTAAATAATATATGTGAAAATCCAAAATCTCAAGGTAAAAAGGGGCTAATATGGAAAAACAGTATGTAATCGATGATATCACTTTAAAAGATACATGGAGGTTATTCCATATAATTGCGGAGTTTGTGGAAGGTTTTGAAAACCTTGCAGATATCCACCCTGCAATCAGCATATTTGGAAGTTCAAGGTGCAAGGAAGGTGACTTATTATATACAAGAACATATAACCTCTCAAGGCTCCTTGCAAAGAATGGGTTTAACATCATTACCGGTGGTGGGGGCGGCGTTATGGAAGCTGCCAACAGAGGTGCATCAGAAGAAGGGGCAAAATCCGTTGGGATAAATATAGAACTCCCCCTCGAACAAAAACCAAATCCCTATTCAAATATCAGGCTCAACTATAAATATTTTTTTGTGAGAAAGGTGATGTTTCTAAAATATGCAGTGGCTTTCATCATGCTACCAGGGGGGTTTGGAACGCTCGATGAGTGTTTTGAAGCCATCACGTTAATCCAGACAAAGAAAATGAAGCCCTTCCCTGTTATTCTCGTAGATTCATCATACTGGAATGGTCTTATCGAATGGATAAGAGAGAAACTGTTATCAAGCGGCACGATTACAAAGGAAGATATAAATATCTTCAAGGTTATAGATGAGCCTGAGGAGATAGTCGAGTACGTAAAAAAATTCGTTATCCTTTAGTATCCTTCTTCAACCGTGAATTTCTAAGTATCTTTTCCTGTAAATAGCCTTACAGTTCCATTGATGGTTCGCCCGAAATACAGAAAGGAAATTCCCTTCGCATTCCGGCACTTCATTCCAGACTATCACCCGCAAGCTGGTACTCACTTAACTTCCTTGCAAACAAAAGATAACCGGTATGGGCAACCATTCGGTCTTCTGGTCTCACCCTTTCTGCAATGGTCTTATATTTCCTGAGCATTATCTCCATCACTTCTATATCCCCAAAGCCATCCTTCAGTTTCCTCAAAATCTCAGTAACCTGGTTTGCGGTAGGAACAATCATACCCAGAGAACCGCTTTCCGTTAATAGGCTCCTCACTTTATCAAAATATATCCATGGTTCCCTCACATCAATAAATGCAGCATCAAACTCATTATTGAAATAATCCATCACATCACCATGGTGAAGGTCAACATTACCCCATTCAACAAAACGTTCAATATTCTTTTTTGCATTTTTATAATGCCTCTCTTCCTTCTCAAAGGAAACAACCATGCCTTCTGGACCAACGATATGTGAAAACAGAAAGGTTAATGCACCACTTCCCGTGCCAACCTCAATAACCCTTGAATTATGTTTTAAATTAAGCTTAAAACATACAAAAAACCCATCCTTTGGAAACACTATCTGGGTTTCTCTTCTTATACCATGCATGATGATATCCTCTATGGTTGGCTCATATATTTCATACTGCCCACATCTGATTCCAAAAGATTTTCCAATAAGATCTAAAAATGTCAATATCCCTCCCTTCCCATGAAAGGATTTATCCAGAGTTACCTTCTTCAGATACCTCTTATCTTTATACACTATCAGCACTAAGTCATTTTCGCCTATTATCTTCATCGCCTTCAGCCTTCACTTTTAAGCTACCGGCAGCAAATAAATGCCCACAGATGACTGCCGGTTTAATCACTCAAGTTTATACTCTATTGGCAGCACAATTACCAGCCTGTAAGGTACCTTCTGTGAAAAAGTCGTTTTTGCTATTGCTTCCCTTGCATTGCTATCAAGTACTGGGAAACCGGAGCTATTTACAACCTTAATGTTATGGATCGACCCATTTTCAAAAATAACAAAAGATAGAAGAACCCTGCCTTCCCAACCCATTCTTCTCGCCTTCTCCGGATACTTAATATTTTTCATAATGTTTTCCCTGATATAAAAAAATGTCTTGTCATCTGTGTTCCCATCTCCGTACCCAAGGGCTCTACCCTGCCCGCCACCTGTAGTACTACTAAGACCTGCAACGTTTTTCCCCTTTTGTGCAGAACCTTGACCCATTAACATGCTGTCTTTTCCTAAGCTGACCTCTCTGTGAACCTGCACCTGCCCTTCCGGATCATCGATCAGCGTTCGATCTCCAGGGACAGGACCGACATTCTTGACTACTTCACTACCTTGTCTCTGGTTTGGGGTTTCGGGTTTTAGGTTGTCTTTCTTCTGACTATCTCCTGGCTTCCTCTCACTGCCTTCTAAGTTCTGCCCCTTACTTGCTCCATACTGCCTGCTGCTTGCTGCGTACTGCATACTGTCTGCAGTAATCCCCTGCTCTTTCAAAAGTGTAAAATCTATCAATATAGTCTTTGGTTGAGGTTGTATATGAAATGGCATAACTACCAGAACTGAAACTATTAATAGATGAAGAATAACCGAGACAGAGAAACCGATGGAGCTTTCTTTCATTTTATAAACTCTTCAGTCTGCAAACTCACTTTTCTAAAACCCATTGTCTTTATCGTGTCGAGCACCTCAACAAAATTCTGTAATGGTATATTTCTGTCAGCTCTTATCAAAAAAGGGGTATCTTTTGGTGTATCTTTGAGTTTATTTTTAAGCCCGGATAGATTGATATATTTCCCTTGATAATATATATAGCCTCTGTTATCTATCTCTACCAGATCAGTTCTCAATACCTTTTCGTGCCTCCCAACCACCTTTGGAAGTTCAACAGGTATAATCCCGCTTGCCATAAATGTACTCGTCATAAGTACTATTGTAAGGAGGACAAGCATAACATCTATAAAGGGAATCACATTGATATAATCAAACTCTTTCTCTTCCATACCTTATATCCCATTCAAGAAGGATAACCTTTACCCTTCTCAAAAGATAATTATAAAAGACAATTGACGGTATAGCGACAAATAAACCAATAGCGGTTGCTTTCAATGCAAGGGCAAGTCCGACCATAATCTTTGTAGCGTCCACATAACCCTCAACACCAATCGTATAAAAGGTAAGCATGATGCCCAGCACTGTACCTAACAAACCTATATACGGGGCATTGCTACCTATCGTGGCTATGATGGCCAATTTCCTTGTTGCAGCTATTTCAAGGGTTTTCTTATCCTCTTTATAGTCTTCAATTTTTAGCCTCTTGATAAAAAGGAACCTTTCAACAAAAATGGCAAGGGAAACAATAGAAAGGAAAACCAAAAGTCCTATTATGCCATAATCTACCAGATACTTCAGCCAGAAACTTAACTGTAAACGCTGCGGGCATCAATGGATACCTAAACAAGAAGAAATTCGTATTTGTCCGAAATGCAAATCTCCTTATTGGGATAGACCAAAGAAAAAATAGATGATAAAGGTTTTCAAATACAGACTTTATCCAACAAGGAAACAATCCAACTTTCTCACAACACAACTTGACGGGCATCGCTTTCTTTACAATCAGGCTCTTGCTCAACGGAAAGAAGTTTACGAACAAACTGGCAAGGGGATCGGTTACGCCGCTCAGGCTACAGGGCTTATTCCAAAACTTAAAAAGACCTGTCTGCCAGCCAGGCAGGAAAGTAAAAATCTTGCTCTTTGCAATTATAGCTCTCTCCAACAAACATTGAGAAGACTTGATAAATCTTTCAAGGCTTTTTTCCGTAGAATTAAATCTG
>JAPLKF010000009.1 GCA_026388215.1 Pseudomonadota bacterium
CTTTATACTCAAAATTTCCGCCCTCACGAGCCGTGCAATCCCCATCCAGTTTGTAAGTCCTATTACAATCATAATATTCCATATACTCGGTTCAAGAAGGGCAATCACCGCGAGTATCAAAAAGAATGTAGGGAAACACATCATGAGGTCAACAAACCTCATAATCAGTTCGTCAATCATGCCTCCATAATAACCCGAGATAGAACCTATAAATAGCCCTATCAGGGTTGCTATCCCCACAGACACAAATCCCACAAGAAGAGAAATCCTGCTTCCATATACCACCCTGGCAAATACATCCCTCCCGAGCGTGTCGGTACCAAAAGGGTGTGAAAATGATGGCGGTGAAAGCACGTTTTTCAAATCGGGTTCAATAGGGTTGTGTAACGATACAAAGGGCGCAAACAGGGCACAAAAAAACATGGGAATCAGTATGATTAAGCCTATCAACGCCAGGTTGTGTTTACCGATTCTTCTTAATAATTCCATTTTCCGTTTTCTACTTTTAAACTATACCCTATGCCCTGTACCCTGTACTTTCTGTTTCGCTTCCTACAGTGCCCACGCCTTAAAACAGGTTGTCTGCGTATTCTTCTTCGCCAGTCCCTCATTGTTTTTTTTACGTTATAGCATTACAACAAATCTCTTTCAATATTTATTTAAACCCTTCCGTTATCAGCAGGAAGGTAAAACCCTTTCCCGTGCGAGGGCATTACAGAAATCCATGCTCGAACTGATTGATCATTCAAATATGACCGACACCGCCAGCGGTAAAATCATTTCAAGCTATGCCCATCCCTTCTTCTTAAGCCCCTTTTATGGTAGTCGGTGATCCAGGTAGTAATCTGAAGTAAAGGAATTATTCAATTCATGTAAATCAGCCCGTATCCTCTCAATTTAAGAATCCTGCTTTTTTGCCAGGAGCTTCATTTCAATGGCTATTTTGAAGAGGATTGTCAGGATTAAGAATCCTATTGCGTATATGCCAAGTGTAATGAGAACTTCTGGTAAGGTGGGCCGGTATTTAAAAATCTCATTTAATGGTGATGGAGTAAATCCTGGAATTAGTAGGTTGAGCCCCTTGTCAATCCATATGGATAAAAATACCATCAAGCACGCCGTTACGAGAATATTTTCATTTTTTCGTGTGCCTGGATTGATTAAAAGAATCAGAGAGATGAACATCAATATAATTGAAACCCACATGTATGGAACAAGCGTCATGTGTCCCTCCAGACCGAACAGGAGGTAATCAGAATGAGCAATATGTTCAGGGATCTTGCTGTAATAGACAGTGAAAAATTCAACCATCAAGAAAAAAACATTTATTAGCATTGCATAGGTTACTATCTGTGCCACTTTTTGAATGGCTTCTTTTCCAGGGTCGAACCTGGTGACCTTTTTTATAATAATACATATGATTATGAGGAGTGCCGGGCCTGAAGCAAATGCTGAGGCAAGGAAACGGGGTGCGAGAAGGGCGGTGAGCCAGAATGCTCTTGCACCAAGGCCTGAATATATGAAGGCTGTTACTGTATGTATACTTATAGCCCAGGGAATGGACAGAATTATCAAAGGTTTAACCCATGCAGGGACTGGTTCTTCCTTGTGTTCAGCGTCAAGTGTATACCATCCGATAAGCAGGTTAAGAATGAGATAAACGGTTAAAACAATCATATCCCAGAACAAAAGCGAACTGGGTGATGGATAGAAAATAACATTGAAGACCCGTGATGGCTGACCGAGGTCTACAAATATAAACATAATGGACATTATCACGGCTGAGACGGCTAAGAATTCGCCCAGAACCGTGATTTTGCCAAACTGTTTGTAATTATGAAGATAGTATGGGAGGACTACCATGACTGCAGATGCTGCAACCCCTACAAGGAAGGTAAAATTTGCAATGTAGAGACCCCATGATACATCTCTGCTCATACCTGTAATACCCAGACCTTCCCGCAATTGTACAAGGTAGGAGATAAAACCGGCAATAACTATAAGGAGTAGCAGGGCTATCCATCCCCAGTATCTTCGAGCACCATGAAGGGCCTTCTCAAGCATATATCCTCACAAGATATAGTAGACTTTCGGTTCAGTTCCCAAATGCGGCTTTCGCAATATGCTGAATTTAGATTTCAGGATTTTTCTCACATCTGAATCTGTTGCATTGAGGTCGCCAAAAATGAGCCCTTTCTCTTTACATGCTTCAACGCATGCAGGCAGAAGATTTTTAGCGAGTCTCTCTTCGCAGAAATTGCACTTCTCCACAACGCCTTTCATCCGGGTGGGAAAATCCATATTGATTTCATTAATAGATGGCCTCGGGTCCTTCCAGTTGAAACTCCTGGCTCCATAAGGACACGCCGCCATACAGTACCTGCACCCGATACACCTGTGGTAATCCATCATTACTATACCGTCTTCCCTTTTCCATGTAGCCTTTGTGGGACATACTTTTACACAGGGCGGGTTTTCACAGTGATTGCATAATACAAGGACACTTCTATTCTTTAATACCTCGTTGAGGGTAGTATATCCCTGCCCACCAAATACCCTCTCAAATGGGGCGTTCCATATCCACTTGACCTCATCCTTCGGATTTGCCAAATCAGGGACATTATGGAGGCGGTGGCATGCATCAATACAATCCCTGCACCCATCCTTTTTTGAACAGGCATTGAGGTTTATGACCATAGCCCATCTTTTTTGTTCCGGTTTTGAAAAGAGACGGAATGCAGGCTGGATCGTCAATCCTGCCAGTGAGAGTCCGGTAATCTTAAGAAATTTTCTCCTGTCCATGCTCACCTAAAGATACGATGCATCATTTGTCTTTCGCCCCTCATCCCTCATTATTGTAAAATTATTCATTCTCAATTCTTCATTCATCATTTAGCGGTTACCCTCGGATAGTTATGGCAGTCCCAGCAATGGGGTTTTACCCCTGCATAGTTGTGGCACTTATCGCAAAACCCCTCTTTATCAGAGTGACACTTTATGCACGTTCCTGTAAGGCCTATCGTATGGATCTTCCCATCTTTCGCCACATACGTTCTGACACCCTGCCTTACAGCTACTTCTTTCCATTTATCAAGCAGTTCCATATGGCGTGTTTTCATGTAAGGTGTAGATTCCACACACTGTTTTTCTGTGACAGGGACTTTTAATTCCGGTACGTATGCCGCCTTTCCTGTAAGCCCGTTATACCAGAGAGGGAACAGTATCAAGATGAGGAAGATTGTAATACCTGTTATTACTTTGACAGTATCATGCATAAATATTCACCCAGAATATCCAATAACCAAATTCCAAGCTCCAGACTTTACATAATTAAATTCTAATAACCACATCTCAATGACCAGACTTCTAACAATTAGATTGCTCTTTGAACGTATTCGTCTTGTGGTTGGTGCATGATCATTTGTTTGGTTATTGGAATTTGGTAATTGGTTATTCACCAAGTGGTTCACCTCTCAGATTCGTCTTTCTCTCAGTCTCTCCCTTCATAACAAGGGCATTCCCCACAAGTTCATGGACACCAGCAACTTCCACACCAGGAACCCAGTATTCAAAAAGGGGTGGTAAAGAGGCCTTGTCAATAGCACACATACAGGCCACCATATTTACCCCGTATGTTTCCTTAACATACTTTACCGCATTCGCCCTCGGGAATCCTCCCCTTAGCCTCATCTCTATATTCTCATCCGCCCCCAATCCTGCTCCACTTCCGCAGCAAAAGGTCCTCTCTTTTATCGTGTTTTCCGGCATTTCATAAAAGGAATTGCACACATTATTTATAATGAACCTCGGTTCCTCAAAAAGACCCATAGCCCTGGCAGGGTTACAGGAGTCATGGAAGGTTACCTTCCACTTATCGTTTCTATGGGGGGCAAGCTTTAGTTTATTATGTTTTATCAGGTCAGCGGTAAACTCTGCTATGTGAACCATCTTTGTGGATTTTGTATTTTCAAACCTTGTCCCTGTTATCGGGGAAACAGGTTCTTCCAGAAAATCTGCAGGCCCATTAAACGTGTCCATGTACTGGTGAATAGTCCTCCACATATGGCCGCATTCCCCTCCGAGAATCCACTTAACCCCCAACCTTTTCGCCTCAGCATATATCTTGTCGTTAAGACGTTTTGCCAGTTCCATCGAATGAAAGAGACCGAAGTTTCCCCCTTCAGAGGCATAGGCACTCCAGGTATAATCGAGACCGATTTCATGGAAAAGCATAAGGTAGCCAAGCAGTGTAAACCAGTGGGGGCTTGCAAAATAGTCCGCTGATGGAGCGATAAAGAGAATTTCCGCACCTTTTTTGTTTATAGGCAGATCAACCCTGATACCCGTCAGATCTTCTATCTCATCAACTGCAAATTCCAGGGTCTTTTTAAAGGCGTGGGGTGGAACGCCGAGGTGATTACCTGTCCTGAAGCAGTTGGATGCGGGCTCGATAACCCACTGGATATTGCAGCCGACAAGGTTCAGGAGTTCCCTTGCCATCATGGTAATCTCACAGGTATCGATGCCGAAAGGGCAATACACCGAGCAGCGCCTGCACTCCGTGCACTGAAAAAAATAATAAAACCATTCCTTCAACACATCCACTGTGAGTTCTCTCCCACCGGCAAGTTTTCCAAAGAGCTTCCCTCCAAGGGTAAAATATCTCCGGTAGACCGACCTTAAGAGTTCTGCCCGCAATACAGGCATATTTTTAGGGTCTCCTGAGCCAATAAAGAAATGACACTTGTCAGCGCATGCACCACACCGGACACAGATATCGAGAAAGAGCCGGAAGGAGCGATGTTTTTTTAGAAGCTTCTCCATTCCGTCGAGTATGATTTCTTTCCAGTTTGCAGGAAGTTTCCAGTCTGCATCGTGAGGCTGCCATTCCCTCTGGTTCGGTAGTTCCAGATATTGCTGATGTTTTAAAGGGGCACTGTAACAGTAAGTTCCTTTTCTAAAGGTAGGGGTGGTCTCCATCCAGCCCTGTGCCGGCGGGGATAGATTTATATCTAAGAGGTCATCCGGTTTTTTCAGTTCCTCAGCCATTACAACTCCCGTCCTCCCTCGTGTTTCATTCGTTTTTCTCTAAAGGCAGTCCAGCTTCTTTCATGGCGTCCCTGAAGTCATTCTCCCATTCCTCATAGGTGTGTAGCTTTACAGGATAGTTCCAGGGATTGACATGTCTCACCATACGGTTATTGTTCATCTGGTTGCGTGTGGGGCTGAAGAACACTCCAGCCATATGTATAATCTTGCTCACGGGTAAATACGCAAGGAAAACGCTCACGAGAAAGAGATGGAGGTAAAAAGCCAATCTTATCCCGGGAGGCACAACAGGATGGAAACTTACGAGCCCGAGGCTCAATCTTTTTATCTCAAGGAGGTCTACCTTGAAAATGTGTCGCATGAGGATCCCTGTTGATACGATACCTGCAATGAGAAAAAGGGTAAAGTAGTCAGAAGGGATAGAGATATATCGGATCTGTGGATAAATGACCCTTCTCAGGAAAAGGTACGTGAGGGCAACAATAATCAGTCCATCAGTGATAAAGAGGGCAGGAATGGTTAATTCAAAAATACCGTCAACACCTTGAAGAAAAAGTACGAAGGCAGGAATGGGTTCTGTAAAAAACCGCAAATGTTTCATCAGTATGAAAAGCAATGACCAGTGAAATAACAGCCCTCCCAGCCAGAGGAATTTATTTCCAGAAAAAACAAGCCTTCCCCCGTCTCTCAGTTCAACCCTGTCATTCCTGAAAAGTGAACGGAAGAGGAGCACCTCGAGGGCCATCCTCCCTATAACCCCTGCTCGGGTATAAGGACTTTCAATGTTATCAGCCTTTATCCAGGGGAGTGACTTCTGCTGGCCGCAGACAGTAGGGATGCAGAAAGGTTGCGGGGTTTTTGCCCACACAATGACACGGTAAATAATTCCACAAATGAATAAAAGAAAGGCTGTATAAGGTATCACGGCACCAAAAAGGGCATACATCCCGAATATCCCGACCCCGGCATACGCGATTGATAACAGGGATATAACTGCAAGGAAAGGATAGAAAGCCTTCATTTTTTTAGTCTACCTGTTTCATGATTTTAAGGAGTCTTAAGGCCATGTCTTTGCTGACCTTTGCCTCATTTACCCTTATCTCATAAATTTCTTCCCTGCATTTTAGATAAATATCAAAGGCAAGGGAGGCAAGCATGTCAATCTTTGTCTCAAACTGTAATAATTCAAATAGCATCTTGCTTTTATCATCCATCATCCATCGTCCCCTGGCCTCGCGCTGCGAAGCAGGGCAGGCCTCGTCCCTCGTCACTTCTTCCCTTACCGCCTTCTTAAGCAAAGAGACAAAAGAAATCGCCTGAGAGGGCATTAAATCCTGAACAGCCCTGATTCTTATAATACTGTCGAGAGCCGAAATAACCCTGTCAGAATCTCTCTCATATACCAGTTCATCAAAGAGGATTTCTGTCCCCTCAGAAATTATATGCCCAACGGGATTTGCAAATCTGTTCTTCTCCTGTTTTAAAAAATTTGAAGTAACGGGCTGGTAGCTCTCAAGTATTAAATCAAACCACTTTTCTAATATAACCTTTTTCTTCTTTAAAAGAAGTTCTTTTAAGTTCATAAAAATCTCTAAATCACAGTTTTAAACTGATTTCTTGCTTCTCTTTTTCGGTCGTTTTTTTCCGTGCGTTCCCCTCCATACTTTACCACGCCTGGAGCGTTTGTCGCCTTTCCCCATACCTGCCCTCCTATGATCTCTAAAATTTATCAGTATAAACGAACAGATTCCCGTCCGTTACAAACTTATTACCTCATTATGGAGGACAAAATCCAGAATCTCATCCATCGTTGCAATGTTACCAACAGCGATACTATCTGTGAGACGCAAATCCTGTACACATAACTTTCCTGCAAGAATTGTTACGCCTTTCTCTTCAAGGGCTTTCAGACGGGGAACTGCAGGCGAACCCTCTGCAAGGAGTTTCACTGCCATATTCCAGAATATCATCGCCTTCGGTCTATCTTCTCTTTTTGCAAGGGTTTCCAAGAGGTTCATGAGTATTGCGAATCCGAGGGTTTCGTCACCGCTGCCGACATACTCAGAACCAAAGACTATTACCTTGTCGCTGGTCTTATCCATTCCACACACCGATATAGCAGGTAATTTTTATTATTGTCACTCTTTCGCTCTCTGCTCCACGCTCTCTGCTGATTTAATGCCATTCCCAGTCTATAAACGGCTTCTTGACTTCCTCCATCCCGTTGACAATCAGTTCCGCAAGTCCGCCATAATATATACCGCATTCCTCCCAAACATTATAATAACTAAAGAGGTCCCGTATCTGTCCCTTACAGTTTGAGCACGGGGCACACACGTATTTTTTGATATCCGGCGCAATGACATCCTGAAAGGTCTCCAATATCTGTTTGAGTTTTACCCTCCCTGACACAACACTTCGCCAGTCAGGAAAATTCATTGATTGCATAATAGCAAATCCGCTCCCTCCACCGCAACAGTAATTCTCAACACCATGGGGTTCCATTTCCACAAATTGTGGACAAATTTTTCTGAGAATCCTCCTCTGGGGTTCCACAATACCCATGAGTCTCACCATGTTACATGGGTCATGAAGGGTGACGGGAAAGTTATTTTTGTTGGGATCTATCTTGATCCTTTCATTGCATACCAGATCTTCCAGTAATGGGAGGACACTTTCTCTCGGGATATTCAGGTCTCCTGTCAATACCCTATCGGCAACTACTATCATTGCCTTATGGGAGTGTCCGCACTCACCAACGTTAATCTTTTTTACCTTCAATTTTTTTGCAATCTCAGCATGTCGTATGGCAATTCTGGCAAGCTGAAAGTCATCGTACCAGACACCGTAATTGACCGCATCATATCCGACCAGCTCGCTCGAAAGCGTCCAGTCAATACCTGCCGCATCAAAAATGATTGCGAATGCTTCGGGATTTTCGGGCCATGAAAGAAATTCTCCTGCATTATGGATAAGCAGTATTTCTGCCCCTTCCTTATCAACAGGTATTTTAATCCTTTTACCTATCTTCTCCTCGATATC
The DNA here is from genome assembly GCA_026388215.1 of Pseudomonadota bacterium. Lineage (NCBI taxonomy): Bacteria > Pseudomonadati > Pseudomonadota > Pseudomonadota bacterium. The sequence goes on from JAPLKF010000009.1 coordinate 8,092, forward strand.
GTCTTCCATGAAACTGATAATATTGCTGAGTGCCTTCGGTGTAATACCAGTACTTGAGCCTGCCTTTAACTGCTGAACGGTTCCCTGTTCGTGTAGCTCTTTGGGTGCAATACCCAATTCCTGACTGAAGAGCTTTCTTATTTCATGACTGATAAGGCCATTGTCAACGCCGAGGGGACATACCTGGGCGCATTTCCTGCAGAGCGTGCAACGGTAAGCAAGCTCTGCGAGCCGTGCAACGAGGGTCCAGTTCAGGTCGATATCACTTCCGGTTAACTTGGACAGGATACCTCCCCGTTTTTTCAGATACTTGTTAATAATCCGCCGCAGTATCTCAGGGCGGTACGTGGGGCGGTAGATCTCTTTTCTGCCGCTTGCGATGTATACCGGACATGAATCATTGCAGAGCTGACATTTAACGCAGTATTCGAGGGAATGGATGAGGGGCTGCAGGAATGTCCAGTTGTTCTCCTTCGAGAGGAGTTTTTCAAGACCTGAAAGAAATTTTTCGACAAACGTCTTTTCCTCTTCTACTGTTTTTGGCCTGGGAATGCCGATTGCCACCACGCCATCAAGGGATGCTTCATACCTACTTTTCTGTTCATCCGTAAGCTCCGTGATAGCTGGGTCTTTCTTAGGGTCATCATAGGGGTATGGAAGAGGCATCAAATCGGAAGGCGTAATCTTAATCAACTGGTCATTTTTTTTACTGATGTCTTCTATCTTCATCATTTATCCTCTCGCAACCCATCATTTTTTCGCATTCTCTCCCCACGTCTTTCCTGATTTGATATGTGGTGCAGACCATGTAACCTTCCATTTAAGCTGTTCCTGGAGCTTCTTTTCGAGTTCACTTCCTTTTGTATTCGGTTCATCATCCCATCTGATTAAAAAGAAGGCAAATAACCTTGAGATATAATGCATTGAGCGTGTATATGGAAGGTATATTAAAAACAGCGCAAAGATAATGATATGCACTTCCCCTGCAGGTTCAATCCCTGTAAAATGAAAAGTAATCAGCCCTTTCCAGAATTCCCTGTATTCAGAAAAGGTTGGGTCAACAAAATACCATGCATATAGTCCGCTTAAAAAGACAGCCAGAGTAAATATGTAATTAAAGTAAGTTAATGGCGATGCGTAAGTTTTCAAATCTTTATCCGTAAGCCTTTTTATTATCAAGCCTATGCTGCCAAAAACCCCGGTTGTAAAACTGACAACACCGATTACAATTGTTAAATAATAAAAGATATTTACACCAATAACCTCTGCTATTGCCCCTAAGAAACATAATATGTGGAATGTAATAATCAGTATAAAACCAATATGCCACGGATATAGAACAAGCCAGTAGCTTTTATGCCTCTTGAAATATTCTCCAAGGTACAAATATTCCTTTAAAAGATATATTAACCCTCTTAAAAACCTTTTTTGGCGTGCCTTTGTCCACCACTCAATATCTTCAAAATATGAGCCTCCATACTTATATCTCTCTTCATGGATAACCGGATAAAGATCCCACCGGAGATGAACGGGCAACCTGAGGTATTTAACAATCTTTACCGTGTACATGGTTATGATGAAGATGTAGGCAAAATAGGTGAATATGGCAAGAAAGATGCTCATGTCATTTAGCTGAGAGATAAGAGCTGAGAGCAGAGAATCTTTCACTCTTTGCTCTATGCTCCTTGCTCCATGCTGACGTTAAACGCATCCCGTGGGTTTCGGTAACCCTGCTATCTTACAGGCTCCCTTGGCAGGACCGCCAGGAAAGAGCCGATAGATTGTCTTAAGATCGAGGCCTGTCTGCTTACAGAGCATTCTGATCGGGGGAGCGATCTCGTATTTGATGTAGTAATCTCTCAGATAGTTCACAAGCTTCCAGTGATCTTCGCCCATGGGATATGCCTGCTCCACCTTTGCCAGGTCTTCTGCAACTTCCTTGTTCCACTTATCAGGTTCCTGAATAAAACCATCCTCATCAATCTCAATTTCCGTTCCACCAAGTGTAGCCTTTGGCATCTGTTACCTCCTGCTATTTTTTCTTGATATATTTTTCTGGTTCTTCATCGAACCTTTTCTTACATGCCTTACTGCAAAAATAATAATTTTGCCCTTCATATTTGCTTTGACCTCTTGCCTTCTTTTCCTCTACCTCTTCATGACATACGGGACATGTTGCCATGGCTTCTCCTTTCTAAGTTATCTTTGTGGGAATGGGCATAGCGTTTCTTTTGCTTTAGTATAAGTGATACAAAACCCTCTGCCCATTGAGGTACACTTAAGGCATGCAAATGGGTATAAGCTGCAAAGAGGTTTTTAAAAAAAACACCATCAACCTTACCGTCAATCCCATGCCCTCGCTTTATTTTATAGGCAAACTTCAAATCATCCGAGTATAACAGTTTCGAATGATGGAATTCATGACCACGTAGCACCGAACCTAAGGGAAAGAATGGGTTTTCGTTGCCAACTTCTACTTCCACATACCCGTGCCCCTGAGGTCTCTTGCATATTTCGATATCTGCAGGGATTGCGCCTACCATTTCATAACGTCGGCCTTGCCAGCGAATTCCACGGCATAGATAAGTAAGTCCTGCACATTCTGCATAGACTGGTAAACCACCTTCGATAGCCAGAGCGATCTCATGTCGGAGACCCTTATTTGCTTCCAATTCCGCTGAAAATAATTCAGGGAAACCTCCTCCAATATAAAGACCCTCAATCCTTGGCAGTCTAGTGTCCTTAATTGAATCAATAAATAATAATTCAGCACCCGAATTCATCAACATCTCTAAATTTTCAGGGTAATAAAAGTTAAATACCTGATCAAAAAGCACCCCTATTCGGACATTAATCTCTTTTTTATTCTTTTCTTCCTCTCCTTTTACAAAATGCCTTTCTGCACTTCTGGCGATTGATAATATCCCGTCAATATCCATGCACCCTTCAATTACACGCAATATGTGTTCGATTGCAGAAAGACCGGATATGCTTTCCCTGAATGGTATGAGGCCCAGATGCCGTTCGGTTATATTGAGACCAGCATCCCTTGGAATGGCCCCTAAAACAGGTATTTTACAGTACCTTTCTATAGCATCAACAAGTTTAGCCTTGTGCCTTTGCCCCGATACATTGTTGAGGATAACCCCGGCAATCGGGGTATCGGGTTCAAAGTTTTTATACCCGTTTACCAACGCCGCCACACTGCGGGTTACTCTTTCAGTATTGATAACAAGGATAACCGGGGTACGAATCATCCTTGCAAGATGTGCAGAACTCCCCCTGCCGTTCTTATCAATACCGTCGTATAACCCCATATTACCCTCAATAATCACCAAATCGGAGCCTATTGATGTCTGTTCAAAACTCTTCAATAATGTGGCTTCACTCATCAAAAAGGCATCCAGATTACGGCAACTCTTGTTTGATGCTGCAGAAAGCCATGATGCATCAATATAGTCAGGGCCTTTTTTAAAGGGTTGTATTGATAGGCCCCTTTTTCTGAAGGCATCACATAGTCCTACACTTACAATGGTTTTACCTGAACGCCCGCTCGGTGCTCCTACCATCACACGGGGAGGTATTTCGTAGGTGCTTTCCGTTTGCTTTATATTACCCATGCAATTACTTACTTACCTTTAAGCTTTATAAATGAAGTCCCGAGGTAGATATATTCGACCTTGTTCTCCTTACTGAGTTCTGCAATTGCCTTATCAACGACATGCTTGTCAGCCCCGATACTTCGCGCCACATCCTTATTCTTTGCATGACTCACCGTGCCCAGATAATCGAGTATCTTCTGTTTCAATTCCTCAGTTACCTCGCCGTTCATGCAATCACCTCCTCTGTTACCACTTGAACTGTGTGGTGGTCCTGTAAGTATCCACTGCATGTGTGAAATCGTCAATATGCTGTTCAGTGAAAGGAATACCGGTGAGGTCAAAGAATTTCTCCCAGCCTATCCTTTCAATCCATTCGCCCATTCTTTCATACTTCCGTGCGCGTTCAGCATATATATTGACTACCTTCTTGAGTACATCAGTAACCTCCGGCCAGCGTGGTGGATGATTCGGGAGATAAGGGACAATCATTCTTGAGAACATCGGTGGTTTTCTGGCATTAGAGACCTTCCCGCCAGCATATATCGCAACACCGTCTCCTTCGGCATCTGCCAGAGGCATGGCAGGACATACGGTAAAACAGTTCGCACAGTACATACAGAGATCATCCCTCACAATGACGCTCTTTATATTCGGGTCAGGATTCCGCCTGATCGCCCCGGTCGGGCATGACTGTATTGTGGTCGGGATCTCGCATACAGCGGATAGTTTACTATGGTCTATCTTTGGTGGCTTTCTGTGAACCCCCACTATGGCAAGATCAGAGCAGTGTATTGCTCCGCACATGTTGATACAACAGGCTACCGAGATCCTGAGAAGGGCAGGAAGTTTCATATTGGTAAACTGGTCATAAAACTCATCCATAATTGATTTGACCAACCCTGATGCATCAGTTGCCGCACTGTGGCAGTGTATCCATCCCTGGGTGTGGACAATGTTGGAGATGCAGTTACCGGTTCCACCCACAGGAAGTCCCAGTTTGTTCATTTCGTCAAGGAGTCCCTGTACATTTTCCTCTTTGTCCGTGAGGAATTCGATGTTGGAGCGGCTGGTAAACCTCAAGTGTCCGTCACAGTATTTATCAGCGATATCGCAAATATCACGGATGAAGTCTATACTTACAAGCCTCGGTGAACCTACCCTCACAGTATACAGGGTATCGCCGGTCTCTGATACATGTTTAAGTACACCGGGACGGGGTATTTCATGATATTTCCATTTTCCATAGTTCTTCTTAATTACTTCCGGCAACATGGTACGGTAATCAGGTGGTCCAATATCTGTTGCTCCCATAACATCCTCCTTATTAATCACCAATAACCAAATACCAAATTCCAAACAATAAATAAGTTTCAAATTCCAATCGCTTGGTTATTGGGAATTGGTAATTGGAATTTTTTTTGATACTTGATAATAGGTTATTCATCATTTTTTATCAAAAAATACGTATGGGTTTGCCCGAGGCTTATACACCATTTGAGGAACAGGTTCTATGCCCATTTCACGAAGGAATGTCTTGAGCCCAACCCTTTCAATCAGCTCCGCAAGCCTTTCTCTGGTTCTTCCATTTTCATCCCACCAGTCCCATATTTTGCGGAGAAGGTCTTTGAGTTCTTCGTACGGCGGTTCAATCTTAATGAACGGTATCAATACCCATGAAAGATACGCCCCCTTGATAATAGGCGCTTTACCGCCAATAAGAATGGTAGCGCCTCTGTTAAGCCCAGGTCTTATCGCTTTTGGCATCTTATTTATACAGTGCATACACCTTACACAATCTTCCGGCTGAAGGATTAATTCCTTTGTCTTTTCATCCCACTCAAGTGCATTGGTAGGACACTTATCCACTATAAGTTTATGGATGTCAAATCCTCTGTCGGCGTATTCTCTGACGCTATTTTGATCAATCCTTAGGTTGTCCCTCCAGGTGCCTATTATGGTGAAATCAGCCCTTGCTATTGCCGCCACACAGTCATTTGAACAGCCTGAAGCTTTAATCTTGAATTTGTAAGGCCATCGCGGCCTGTGGATTTCGTCCTGAAATTCCATGGTCAGGTTATAGATGAGATCGAGGGTATCAATCGTAGACCATTCACACCGTGCAGGGCCTACACATCCAGTAGGTGTCCGTAAAACTGAACCTGAACCACCGAGATCGAAGCCGACCTCTATAAGTGCATCAAAGCATGGCTGGAGATTCTCTGTAGTAGTTCCGAGGAGTATGAGGTCACCCGTTGAACCGTGGAGATTCGTCATGCCACTCCCGAACCTTTCCCATACATCACAGATCTGTCTTAAGGCCTTTGTTGTATAAAACCAGCCACCCGGGTGGTTTACGCGCAATGTATGGAAGGATGCTGCATTGGGAAATTTTTCAGGAACATCGCAGTACCTCCCGATAACACCACCTCCATAGCCTGTAACGCCAACAATGCCTCCATGTTTCCAGTGAGTTACTCTGTCTTTATAAGATAATTCCTGAATGCCGAGCAGGTCTTTTGCGGCCTTGTTCTTTTTTGCAGCCCGTTTTATCTCTTTGACATAGCTCGGCCATGGCCCCTTATCCAGCTCATCCAGTAATGGGGTTCCTTCATCCATCTTTCACCTCCTTAAACATTAAGCAGATAAATATTTTTCATCCCTTCAGTATTTACCATAATTTCATAATAGCATTTTATAAAATCTTGTCAACCTGTTTTATGAATAGCTATCTTTTAACTGCACAATTTGTTTTATATGAAATATCTACTCAGGACAGCTTAAATATTCAGCAGAAACAGCATAAATCTTTACCCTTTCTTCTTATAAAGCGGTGACATACTTCTGAGAAAATCGACACTCTTCTTGAGGGAGTCAACAGTTTTATCTATTTCTTCGAATGTGTTGTTAATACCCAGGGAGAAAATAGCTGTTCCCTGGGCAATTGTGTAGTCGCAGCCAATAGAAGTTAAAACGTGTGATGCCCTGAGTGATCCTGTAGCACAGGCAGAGCGGGTCGATACACAGATCCCCACCTGATCGAGCATAAGCACCATTGACTCGCCCTCCACATATTTCACCGAGCATGATATTAAGTTTGGAAGACTTTTCGTTGGGTGCCCGTTTATATTGATTTCTTCAATCTCGTTCAACCGGCCTATAAGGTATTTCTTCAGTTTTAGCATATACTCCATACGTTCTTTCATCCCTTTTCTTGCCAGCTCGGCGGCCTTCCCCATACCAATAATACCGACCATATTCTGTGTTCCAGCCCGCAGATTCATCTCCTGAATACCACCATCTAAAATGGGAACAATCCTGGTGTTTGTGCGGACGTATAGCGCACCAGCCCCTGAAGGACCGTAGAACTGATTTGCAGCTAAACTCAGGAGGTCTACCCCCATTGATTCAACATCTACCGGGATTACGCCGGCTGAAGCAACAGCATCCGTATGGAGGGTTATCCCTCTCGCCCGGGTGATTTTACTTATCTCTGAAATAGGCTCAATGGTTCCAATTTCATTGTTGGCATGCATGATGCTCACAAGAATGGTTTCATCGGTGATAGCCTTTTCCACCTCTCCCGGGTCAACCAATCCAAATTTATCCACAGGCAAAGAGGTTACATGATAACCCAGTCTCATTAATGCTCTGAGAGAACGGAGCACTGCCTGATGCTCGATGTTCGAAGTAATAATATGTTTTCTCCTGTCAGCCATGGCGAAGGCAACCCCTTTAATCGCATGGTTGATTGATTCGGTGCCTCCCGAGGTAAAGACAACCTCTTCAGGTTTAGCATTGATGAGTTGTGCTACCTCTCTCCTGGCATTTTCCAGGGCTTCCATTGCCTGATCCCCCATATGGTGCTGGCTTATCGGGTTACCAAATGAATTTTGTATATAATTGATCATAGTCTCTTTTACTTCAGTATGAAGCGGTGTAGCAGAAATGTTGTCAAGGTAAATCATTTTTGCCATCCTTTCTTAAGAAAACTCACTCAATGATTATTGAGCGTTGGCTTTCCACAGTTCGAACAGTAAGGGGCCTCTTTTGGCAGTTCAATATCACAATACGGACAGTAACAATGCTCTTTTCCCATTTGGAGGTATTCAACCTTACCGCCTCTTGTCTTCTTCGTTCGCCCCTCTTTTTTATCAAAATAATCCATAATTGCTTTGTGTAAAGCCTCTGCACCAAGATTTGTGCAGTGAAGTTCATTTTTTGGAAGTTCTCCAACTTCAGCCAATATAGTCTTATTGGTAATGTTAAGAGCCTCCTCCAGAGTCTTTCCTTTGGCCATTTCAGTTATCATACTCGATACTGCAATTGCTGCACCACACCCGAACGTCTCAAATTTAATCTCTTCAATACGATTATCCCTGACCTTTATCGTTATGGCCATCATATCACCGCATACAGGGTTACCAGCCTCTCCAATCCCATCAGGATTGGTAATTCTCCCAACGTTACGTGGATTTTTGAAATGTTCCATAACAATTTCCGAATATACAGACATTGTAATACCTCCTCTGGCTTTCGCCTGAATCTATTTTAAAATTATAGACATTTTATTGTCTTTTTCAATAATTCTTTCAAAAAGTTCCTGTAAAAGTTAACAGTTTTTATGTATACATATACTTGACAATTCTGAAACATAGAATATAATTGATTTAGATGTATATTCTCATTAAAGGGAGGTGTTGTTATGGAAGAAAAAAAGCAGGGCATTGATTGGACAACGCTCTGGAAAAAAGACGACTGGATGTCGGTCTGGATAGGATTCCTCATTCTCATTATCTTTATAGCCGGAGCTACATTCAAGCTTCCTGGCTGGCAATGGATGACCGATGGTGCTTTCATTGATAAGGTGTCCGGTTTGGCGCCAAAGGTCGAAGCACTCGCAAGGGATGCAGAAGGTAAGGGTGAGGCGAATATTCAGAAAGAATCACTTGCCCTTAAGGCTGCGCTCGATGCAAAAGACAGAAAGGTAATAGGTGATGCGGCTGGTAAACTCGAAAAGGTAGCTAAGGATGCAAAAGATAAAGATATTAAAAAGAAAGCTGAAAAATTTGGTAAGGATATCAAAGGAAATGCCGGGGCAACGATCGGAAAAGTCTTCTCTGGCAATAATATGCTCAGGGCGTTATACCTGCTGGTAGGGTTATGGATACTCGGTGCAATAGGAATGGCTTTTATGGGTGTGTCTGTGGGCAAATTTACACTCAGTTTTCCAATTGTCTACATACTTTGTGCATTGTCCTTTTTGGTTGCCGGGAACAGCACGGTTTCTTACTACGGCCTTGAGGTCGTTTTCTGGGCGTTAATCTTAGGACTCATCATAAGCAATACCGTTGGTGTGCCTGAATGGTTTAAAACTGCAGTAAAAACAGAGTTTTTTATCAAGATAGGACTTGTTCTCCTCGGTGCAGAGGTGCTCTTTACCACTATCGCAAAAGTGGGAGCGTATGGGATGGTTCAGGCTGTCATTGTCATTGGAGCTGTTTTCTATGTCTGTTTATGGGTCTGCAGGAAGATTGGTCTTGACGATGAATTTGCAGCAATTCTTGGCACTGCAGTATCTATATGCGGTGTTTCAGCGGCTATAGCAGCTGGTGGTGCTGTAAAAGGTGACCAGAAGAAGGTAAGCCATACCATATCACTCGTACTCTTGTGCGCTATCCCAATGCTGATCTTTGAACCCCTTATCGCAAAGGCGGTAGGGATGCTTCCTGCGGTTGCCGGCGCGTGGATAGGGGGTACCATCGATACAACAGGTGCAGTTGTTGCAGCAGGCGCTATTGCCGGTGAGGAAGCAATGGCCGTAGCAGTTGTTGTGAAAATGGCACAGAATGTATTGATTGGTGCTGCTGCCTTCTTACTTGCCATCTGGTTTACCTTTAAAGGAAAAGAAGGTGCAGAAAAACCAAGTCTTATGGAAATATGGTTCAGATTCCCGAAATTTGTCGTTGGCTTCATCGTTGCCTCCATAGTTTTTTCCTTCTTTATGTCTGATGCATCAGCCAAGGCTGTCACGGGGATCACCGCCGGTTTAAGAGGCTGGTGGTTCACGCTTGCCTTTTTATGTATAGGGCTTGATACAAGGTTCAAAGAGCTTATGTCAATGGGTGGTGGCAAACCGGCTGCAGCATTCCTTATTGCCCAGGCATTTAACATCCTGTGGACGTTGATTTTTGCATATCTCATCTTCGGTGGTATACTCTTCCCGGCGCCAAAGTTCTAAGATAGTAAGGGTTCAAGGGGTCAGGGGTTCAAGTGGGTGAAAAATCCTTGAACCCCTTAATCCTAAAATCCTCGAACCCTTCTTTAAAATCACACACCAAGCATTTTATGACAGGTCTTGCATGGAGACGGGGGTTCTGTTAGTTCCAGGGTTTCTGGTTTTTTCATATCAAAAAGTGCCTGGTACGTTTCTTCAATCCTTTTCTTTCTCCGGGCAAAACAATCCCTGAATTCGACATATTCCTTCCTGTTCCATATTGTCTCAAATGACTCCCTGAAAATATTCCCAAAGCTTATCTTTTCTACAGTAAGTTCCTCCCCGCAGAAGATTCTTTTAAAAGGGGAAGGAATGGGTGGATAAAGGTACACACAGGGAGATATTTCGCCGTCTACAGATATGTAAAGATTTCTAAGGGGGTTTTCACTGCACACCGCCACATCATGGGGTGAGAGGTACGGTGCAGTTAATTTGATTTTTAATTGCTTAGCCTTTGTTCTTGCCTCATCCATAATGTTACTATGAGATTCTTCATTTTCGCATGTAAATACCTTCTCGCTATCCTGCCAGGCATTTGATATCTGTATAATATTTATAAGTACAACTTCCTCAATGCCAAGTGTTTTTGCAAGCTCGATGACAAGCGGGACCTCAGATATATTATCTGCAAGCATGAGGTAGACGATATGAATCTTTGGTTTTTTTAACTTATTCTTATCGCTTAATTTCCTGAAAAGTTTTATTGAATTGATTAGCATGCCAAAATCAGAATTTACCCTGATCGAATTGTGCGTTTTACTCGTAGCTCCTGAGAGGGAAAATCCTACAAAATCGATCCCTGCATTGACAAGTTTCATAATATAATCTTCATTCAATCCCATCCCGCTTGTTACAAAACCAACCTCAGGCCCTTCCTGTTTCGAAAGCCTTATAAATTCGATCAAATCCTTGTGGAGGAGTGATTCACCCCACCCTTCAAGGACAACGCTCTCCACATCATTCAAGTATGGTGTGATTTTTTTAAAATCCTCAATACCCATATCTCTGCGAAGGTAATCCTTGTACTCGTCTTTTACACACATCGTACATTGTAAGGGGCACCTTGTAGTAATCTCAATCTGCCACGCAGAAAATTGTCTCTTTTTTGGTTTCTGAAGAAATCTTTGAAAAATGGTCATATCCCTCACAATTTCTGGAAAAGTGTCTCTAAAGCTATTTTTTGATTCACTTCATATAATAAAAAATTATAGGGCAGAAAAGGGACGCCACCCCATTTCCTTTTAAAAAACCTGACCCCTTCATTAATCCCTAAACCAAGGTTGATAAATCGCTTTTCTTTTGCTGTATTGATCAATTCATAGAAAAGTAAATCCGATGCACCCGATACATAATTTTGCCTTGATGTGACATTGAACATATAGAAAGCATAATCGATGGAACCAAACTCCACAACATCAAATGCAACAAGTCTATCATGTTTATCCCTCGCATTTAGGATGAATGCTGTTTCTGAAGATGATATATATTCAGGAATCTTCCCGAATATAAACTTCGTCTCTTCACTTACCGTATGAGAATTCAAAAATTCTGAAATCAGATTTTTATGCTCATCAGAACAGTCATTCTTTTGATCAATTAAAAGCTCTCTCTGTGCCCGGCTTATCATATTCCTGACCTTCTGGGATATGGTGTAATTATTTAAATCCAGCCTGTAGTATTCATCGGTATTTCGTTCCAGATGACAGATGTCTTTCAATAAAATTTTCGGCTCTATGAGTGCGATTCTTCCGGGCTTGAACTCTCTTACGGCGGCATCAAGCACCTTCTTCATGTTCTTCTCATCAAAAGATTTCTTAAACGGGTAGCCGACAAAAATCAGGGTATCATTCTTTCTATAGCAAAGATAATCTTTAAATAAATAAGGCTCTCCTCCGGAGACAGCCGCAACATACCCTATTACATGTTCGGGCAGGTAGGCGTGGGTTTTAATATATTCCGATTCCTTATCCGTAATCATACGTCACATTTTGAAACTTTATAGCCAATTCCCTCAAGCATCCTGCTTATTCCCCGAATATGCGTTGTTCCTACAAATACCATCGCATTTCCCTTTTCAATAAAATGTTCCATTCGCTCAAACATAACCGGGTCCCTTTTATCTATAATGGATTCACAGCGGGTTGGAAATTCAACCGTAACACTCATCATTGTTTCTATGTCTCCCTTAAGATAACACTTCACGTGTTGCCTTGAGAATTTTTCCCAGCTGTTAAATTCTCTGAAAAAATTAACAATCCTTTCAAAGGGTATCCCGTTCAGCGCAGCTATCTGCTCCTCAATGGTTTCAAGGAAGTGAATATTTTTGCCCAGTTGTCTGGCAACGGAAAGGGCTTCAAGGTCAACGGAATACTTCCAGCCTCTCTTCTGTAAATATTGTGACCAGATTTTTAAAAAAGCCATCCAGGGTTTCAACCCCTCTATTTCGGAATGAAAAAGGTTACCTTTTCCTGATTTGAACATATGTAAAGAAGACATCAGAGAGCTGTCTATATTTCCCGTACCTGATCCAAGCTCTTTATTGATTTTTTCAATTGTTTTACGATCCAGTGCATCATAAAGCGACGGGGTATCTCCATCTTCCATGCCATACACCCTTACCGTGTTCATATTGCTTTCATCAAGGGGGCCTTCGAATAAGACCGTATCAGCGTTGCTTATTAGCCCGGTGAGCGATTTTTTAAAACTACAGGGAAAGAAATGTGCTGTTCCAGCAAGGTAGCTTCTCTTCCCGCCCAGTTCTATTTTCCATACCATCCTGAAAGTTTTTTCTTTCGAACTCAGGAAAAACACTGAATACCCGCCTTACGCATATTTCACAGTTTTGATTCCAGCAATTTAATCAAGGTAACTGGTCTCGTATATCCTGTATCATATTCACAGAATGCATAGCGGAGAAATGGCACACCACCCCATTTTTCCTTAAATCTTTTTATGCCGCCATTTACTCCCAATCCTAAATTGATAAACTGCTTCTTATATTCCTGTGCAACCTTTACCATCTCAAAAAAGAGGAGATCCGAGGCATGGGGTGTATAATGTTTTTTCGAATGACATCCAACGAGATATGTTACAAACCTTCTGGCAGCATTTTCCAGCACGTAAAAAGCGGATAGCCTGCCTCGGGCATCACTCGCATTCAAAACAAGGGCGGTGTTTGATCTCGATACATACTCAGGCATTGAGAGGTAAAGCTCTCTGACGAGGTCATTTGGCTTCTCCCTTCTTAGAAACTCGTCGATGAGCCTCCTGTGTTCCTTTGTAATGTTATTTGCCCGTTCAACTGTAAGGTCTTTCAGGGCCCTGTTCACTTCACGCATTAATCTGCTCTTAATAGCAAATCCATCCAGCTCAACCTTATAGTACTCGTCATATTCTACTTTTCTAACTGATTTTAAGAAATATTCAGGGATTTCAGGGGCTATCATCCATAGATACTCGGGTTTGAACCTCGATACGACTTCCCGAACGGTTAATATGAATACCTCCGGTGAAAACACGCCTTCCAGCGGATATCCAACAATGATTGCCCAGTTATCTTTTGCGTAACACAGGTAATCCCTTACAAGATATGGCTCCCCCTTTGATATGATCACCATAAGGCTCACGATGTGTTCTGGAACATAGGCCTTACTTAAAATGTGCTCTTCATCCCCGGTTGTTATCATTGACTTTTTTGACGACCTCCTTTTAAAAGTTTAGCACATATGCCGATTTAAGTTTAGCATTTCGAGATATATTGACAACATGCTTTGCTGACGTATACAATCAAGATAGTAATTAAGAGTGCTGAATGAAAAGTTAAAATTTGAGAAATGTAAAATTCTTATACCGGATTTTCATTCTTCATTTTTCATTGTTGTGAAACCGATGGATGAGATAGATAAAAGGATATTGAATATTATACAGGAGGAATTCCCTCTTACCCAAAGACCGTTTAAAAGCATTGGGGAATCCATAGGCATAAGTGAGAAGAAAGCTATCGAGAGGGTAAAAAGGTTAAAAGACAAAGGTTATATAAGAAGAATAGGGCCGGTATTAGAACCAAAAAAGCTTGAATATATGAGCACCCTCTGCGGTGCACATGTAGATGAAAACAAACTCCCTGACTTTGTAAAAGAGGTGAATAGGCACAAAGGCATAACCCATAATTATGAACGGGAAGGCGAGTTAAATCTGTGGTTTACTATTGCAGCGGAAACAGAGGAGGAGATAGAACGTTTTCTTTCAAAACTTGAAAAGAGATTCTCAATTACAATATATAAATTCCCCAAAAAAAGGGTATTCAAGATAAAAACAATTTTTCCAGTATGAAACTGGTACAGTAATTAAGAATTAAGAATGATAAATGAAGAATTAAAACTCAAAACTCAAAACTCAGAACTAAAAACCCGAAGGGTTTTTCTTGTAGATGGTAATTCCTATCTTTACAGGGCATTTTTTGCAACTCCTTATCTGTCTAATTCCAGGGGTATCCCGACCAACGCTACCTATGCCTTTATGAATATGCTTAAGAAACTGCTGAATGAAGAAAAACCAGACATCCTTGTGATAGTTTTTGATTCAAAAGCACCATCTTTCAGAGAAGAGATTTTAAAAACCTATAAAGCACAAAGACCACCAATGCCAGGCAACCTTTCTATCCAGATTCCCTACGTGAAGATGGTAGTTGAAGCAATGGGACTACCTATGTTCGAGAAAGAGGGGTTTGAAGCCGACGACATTATAGGCACTATAGTAGAAAAGTTAAAGGAAGAAGACGTGGCTACCTATATCATTACGAGCGACAAAGATATGATGCAACTTGTTTCAGATAAGGTCTTTGTACTCGATACAATGAAGAATCTTTTGATAAGGGAAGAGGAGGTGGTTGAAAAGTTTGGCGTAAAGCCATCCCTGATTATTGATTATCTTGCATTATGTGGTGATGCCTCTGACAATATTCCAGGTGTATCAGGCATAGGTGAAAAAACAGCTCGTGAGCTTGTGGCGACTTTCGGGGCAATTGAAGAGATCTATAAAAATCTCGAACACATAAAAAAGGCATCATTCAGAGAGAAACTCATTCAGTGTAAAGACCTTGCCATACTCAGTAAACAACTCGCCACTATCAGACTGGATGTACCGATACATGCGAATATGAATGACCTTAAAATGAAGGAGCAGGATTTGAAGGCATTAAGGAACATATTTAGAGAACTCGAATTTTCCTCTTTATACAGGGAGATCAAGATAAAGGATGAGAAAAGAAAGGAATCGCATGAAGTTGAACTTTCCCGGTTAAATAAGAAAAAAATAGGGATATTAGGAACGTTTTACGGCAAAAGCTTAAGTGATATAAAATTAGAGGGCTTCGCAGCTTTTGATGGTGAAGGTGTTTTCTTCTCTCAAAAAGAGGATGAATTATTCGAAATAATATCGAACACAAAAGAGCTTATTATCCACAATCTGAAACCACTCCTTATTATTTTACTCAAAAAGAAGGATTCAAGGATTCAAGGATTCAATCCCGCCTTAGCGGGACTCGACCTCACAAAGTGTTCCGATACTATGCTCGCAACCTATCTGATAAACCCGTTAAGAAAGGATTACGGGATAGGAGCGGTAATAGAGGAATATCTTGATGTCGAGCTTGCATCAGGTGATGCAAAACAAACCCTTATGGACAGCATTCCATATCTGTTTGAACTGAAAGATACACTTCAAAAGAAGATGGAAGAGCTTGGCCTCCTTGACCTATTTTTTAAAACAGAAATGCCTCTCATTGAAGTCCTGGCAGATATGGAGTGCTTTGGGGTAAAGGTGGATAGAAAAATACTCGGGATCCTGTCAAGAGATTTTGATAAAAGACTCAACAGCATCATAAAGGAAATATACGGGCATGCAGAAGGGCCATTTAATATCAACTCTCCCCAACAACTCTCCCGCATCCTTTTTGAAACATTGAAACTTCCACCTGTGAAGAAGACAAAGACAGGCTATTCGACAGATACAGAAGTCCTTGAAAAACTTTCTTCACTCCATCCATTACCGAAAGAGATTCTCGAATACCGGACACTCACCAAGTTAAAAGGGACATATATTGATGTCTTACCTACCCTTACAGACCCCTATACAGGGAGAATCCATGCCTCATTTAACCAGATGGTTGTCGCAACCGGAAGGTTAAGCAGCAGCGACCCCAATCTCCAGAATATACCTGTACGAGGTGAAGAGGGCAGGAAAATTCGGGAGGCATTTATCCCGGAGGATGGTTTTATTCTGTTGTCCTCAGATTATTCGCAGATAGAGCTCAGGGTGCTTGCCCATATCTCAGGGGATCAGCTTTTAATTGAGACATTTCTGAAAGATGAGGACATTCATACAAAGGTAGCGCAAGAAGTATTCAAGGTTGAGGCTGGTGGGGTGACACAAGAAATGAGAAGGACTGCAAAGGTGATAAATTTTGGAATAATTTACGGTATAAGTAGTTATGGGCTTTCAAAGGAGCTCGGTGTTTCACAGAAAGAGGCTCAGGGTTACATAGACGATTACTTTGAAAGGTATAGAGGCGTAAAAAGGTATATAGAGGAGGTATTGGAAGAAGCACGTCTAAAAGGTTTTGTGAAAACCCTCTTTGGAAGGATACGTTACATACCAGAGATTAATAACCCTGACACAGCGATAAGGCAGTTAGGGGAAAGGACTGCTATGAATACACCTATTCAGGGCACAGCGGCTGATATTATAAAGATGGCGATGGTGAACATACACAACAAGATCAAGGAAAATAATCTATCTTCAAGACTTATAATACAGATACATGACGAACTGGTATTTGAGGTAAAAAAGGAAGAAACATATATTATGGAAAAATTGGTGAAGGAAGGGATGGAACAGGTAGTCAGTCTTCTGGTGCCTCTGAAGGTTTCTCTGGGGAAGGGGAAGAACTGGGCAGAGGCCCACGATTAGGTAAACCCACAAGCACTGCTTGTAACTCAGCACATGTGATAAATACAAAGACAGAGAAATAAATCCAGAAAAGAAAGGCTACAAAGACCCCGTAGGTACCAAAAAAGGCGGTAAATTTTCCTATATGCAGTATATAGTGTTTAAAGAGGCCTTTTCCAAGGTGCCAGAGTAACGTTGCAATGATAGTGGATATAAAGATAATATGCTTTTTTCTCACCTTACTCGTAGGTGTAAGAAAATAATAGAGCAGATAGAACATGATGAAAGTAAAAAACATGTCCAGAAGCGAGAATGCGTATATAAAGATGGTTTTCGATATAAAATGGGGTAACATCTGCGTAATCTTTGTATGAAGAATCACGCTGAATATGAAACTAAAGAATAGGAGTGCCTGGATCACGGAAAAGAGAATGGTAAATAACAACTCCTTGCCCTTTCCCTTAATAAATTTTTCAGGATGCTTACCGAATATTATGCGAAAAGAGGACCTTATCACCGTGAAAAGTCTTGTGGTAAAGAAAAAAAGGAACAGAACGCCTAAGGGTCCGGAAAGCCTCTTTGATATGGAGATTACATTCAATTCTCTTATGACCTTCTTCACAATGATAACGTTATACGGATGAGGAATAATATTCTTAATGAACTTCTCTAAATACCCGGCTGGATTGCTCATGTCAATAACATTACCAAGTATATAAATGGACAGAAGCGTGAATGGTATAAATGTAAGCAGGATGTAAAATGATATAGAGGAGACGATAATATTGGCATTATCCCTTTGGTATTTCTTAAACAGAGCCTTGATAATTTGGAAAATAAAGGAAATTTTGTTTTTCATACCTTAATTATCAAACCTCCCCTTTTACTTTATTTGTGTGGAGTTTATCTTTAAAAAATCGTTTACCCAATAGCTTACTTCTTTTAAATTCACTGGAGAAACAATTGCCCATAGTATCCTTACAGGATGTTTTCCTTTCAGTACCTTTGCTGGCCATCGGCTATATTTCTCAAATTCGTGGGTAAAAGCATCATTAAATCTCCTGATTGCTTTTCCTCTTTCTTCACCTTGCATCCAGTCAAACTTAAGTTTATTCTCGATTGTCTGTATAATTTCCAGTTGCTTCTTTCCTTCTGTTCCTTCATCAAGGCACCTGAGCAAAAAGCCCAATCGTGCACCGGTGATTGCCCATTCTGCCATAGGTTTAGTAATACTCCTTCGTAAATAGAGACTTTGAAAATCGTTAATCAATTTCCTTAGTTCGTCACTTCTTTCCATATCAATTGAGGAGAGGATTTCCATCTGCCCGATCATATCTGCCAAAATAGTATCCTTATTAAACGAAATACCTCGTTGAACCGCTTCCAGCCTCGCTCTGTAAATGAAATGCTCTTTAATATCATCAAAATCTACTTCATGCCAATTGAATGTGACAAGAGAGTCAACATCATATACCTGTTTGATATACTCGTCTGCCCGTTCCGGTGGAATACCAATGGTATTGACTCCGAGTGTTGTCAGTTTATCTCCAATCAGGGCATTTAACGGCATAATTTGATATGTGTTGTCCGTTGTAAGGGCAAATAGGACAGGGGATGATATGTTGTGAATTGCGAGAGATTCTTTTAGCATAAAAAATTCTATTTTGATCTCTTGAATACCCGTAGATCCGCCAAATACTTCGTTTTCTCCACATACCGATGGAACATCAAGGTAATATGCAAGCAAGGGCAAATCTGTTTTTGGAGTTTTTGGTTTATGGAGCCTGAATTTAAAGAAAGTCTCCTCGCCATTGAACCGTTTTTCAATAAGCCCAAGCGTATTTTCTACTTCTTTTATGTCCGCTACGCATATCATATCAATATCAACACTTGTTCTTTGGTGTTCCACAGGTATATAAAACTGTGAGGCCGCCCCGCCTTTTAAAACAACTTTATCTTTTAGAATACTTTGAATCTGCAAAAAGATTTCCAAATCCCACAGGAAAAGCTCCATTCTTGCCAGATTATTAAAACCCAGTTCATCGAGACGTTTCGTCAGCGTTTCTCTTGTAAAACAGCCTCTATCGTGTATTAAAGCATTTTCGTTATATACCATCTTTATTCCTGCTTTTTAAGCAGCGCCACAAACTCAAGCGCTTTCTCTGATATAAGATCCCTTTCGATTATGTACCTAATATCATAGTGGATGCTCCTCCGTGAGGCAATCTTCACCAGTCGATTTGTATCAAGGGATAGCCGCCTCTTCATGTTTATGTATATTCTTGCAAGCTCCTGGAGGGGTAAGGGGTATTCCCTTCGCGTCACCTCATAATACAGATCAATAAAGGCTTTTTCAAAAGAAGCAAGTCCATTTTCAGAGTAGCTGAACTCATTAGTGGCATAAAGCAGGACCAACCCATTAAATGAAGGCATTTGCCTCACTGGTTGATAATTCCTCATTTCTTGATGGACAACAACGGGGACATTGTTTTTTGAAAGCAGATCGTTTATTTCATTGATGCTATACTTGCTTCCATAGAGAAGGACGGAATATGATTCAGGGACATGCTCCATAAAGACAGATAGTATATCCAGCCCCGAAACAAAAAATTCATACCCACTCTCATGGAGGATTTTAAGGACTGTATTGCCTAAGGGTGAAAGTATGGGCCTAACATTCTGTTCCTTTTCCTGAAATGAGTAGAGCCCCTTACCAATTTTATGGATGTAACCCTTTTGAGCAAGATTCCACACTGTCCAGTAAAGATTAGCCTTTTTCTCATCAAGAACAGACCCGATATCGGAAATAGTAAAAGAATCCCTGTGAGCAAGTTTATCTCTAATTATCCTGATTTTATTCTCTATGACAAAATTTTTCTGCTCCATGTTCTAACCCCCAATACATTGAAGACTACAACAAACAAAAATAATTGTCAATAAATAGTCGCAAAGTTTATATTTGCGACTATTTATTGGTGTAATCTACCTTCATCAGAAAAATGTGCGGGTTTGGTATTAGCCGAAATGGCGGAGTTCTTTTTCCTTGAGGACGCGGCTGATTTCGCCAGGGGATAGTTATTTATGTTTTTATGGACGTACCTCTTTCTACTGAAGAAATCCTATAAGGAGGACTGACGAGCGAAAGGAGTGAACAACGTCCCCGCCGCGTCCTTTTTTATGGCTGTTCCCATTTCACTGTCTCTTCCAGGAATTCGCGGGGATTAACAATACGCGTTTGAATGCCTTCTTTTTTGAGCATATCCTGAGGAATATCCAATAAATCTTTGTCTCCGGTTATGAGAAAATCAGCCCCCACTTCCTTACACAACGAAAGGTAGTGATCATCCCTTGCATCCCTCGATAAGGCAATGTGGGTTGATACGGCAACAAGCGCTGCCATCTCAATAAGCTTATGAATTTTCTCACGGATGAAAACCTGTTGCTCTCCGGTAAGCTTTTTCGACAATTTTGAAAAGACCCCCGTTAATTCTTGCTCAATCTCTCGAGATACGTAGACCTTGTATTTACTCATTGCCCTAACGGCAGCTTCAAGCGGTTTTCCGCCGAATGCAGCCGAAATAATAATATTGGCGTCGATAACGATCTTAGCCATATATTTCCTGTATGGCTAAGTCAAGGGCTTTCAGGGCTTCTTTTTCCGATATACCTGCATCATTGAGTACTCTTCCGATTTCGAGAAATACCATTTCAGCTGTTTTCTCTCGAACTGGGACGAGCCGGGCAATCGGCTTTTTCCGTTTCATGACAACGATTTCATTACCCTCGTTCAGATATTTTATGACATCCTGTTTAAATTCCCGAACCCCTATAAACTTCATAGTATCACCTCCTCTTTAATGTTACTACAAATGTGGGAATAATACAATTATAAAGTGTTTCCAGGTCTCTAAAATCAACCAGCGGGTGTGGTATTAGCCGGATTGGCAGAGTTCTTTTTCCTTGAAGGCGCGGAGGGTGAAACCATGCTCCGCTTCACTTGCTGAGTTATTTATAATTTTATGGCTGTCCCTCATTTCCCCCAAGCGAAGCATGCGAGAGACAAAAAATCTGAATTATAACTGAGCGGTAATTCACGCCTCCAGCGTCGATAGCCAGTTTCCGGCAGCAACGACAGAGATACCCTTGACGCTTTCCTCCTGCCGTAAGTTCTGCACGAGTTGAAAAGCAGCAGTATCAGACATTCTTCCATTAAAGTAGAGGAGGCCAGGAGAAGGCCTGTTGTCTGCCAGCTTCACCTCAATAAGCGTGGTAATCCGGTCTTCCTTACAAAAAGCGAAATCGACTTCCCGGCCATCCCTGGTTCTCACATAGCAGAGTGAAATATCCTCCCCGGCCGTATCCTGAAGGTACTGTATGTGCTTGAGCAGGCATACAGCGCAGGTGTTTTCCAGTCTCAACCCTTCGTCGCCCTTCACATACCCGCTGTTAAAGAAGTATGCCTTTGGTTCCTTCAATACTGCCCGGGCAATATTGACGTGAAAGGGACGAACCAGGAAGATGATGCAGAGGCTCTCCAGGATATTGACATATTTCCGTACAGTGTTTGGTGCAATCTGCAGGTCTTCAGCTATGGAGGTATAGGAAAGGGGAGATCCAACCCGTTCCCGCAAGAGCTCAACAAGAAGACGGATCGCCTTGATCTCATGAATTCTGCTGAATTCAAGGATATCTTCCCGTACCAGGTCCGTATAGTACTGGTTTCGCCAGCGCGCTGCCTCAGTTTCCGACCCTGACAGGAATGGTTCTGGAAAACCGCCAAAGTGGTTTAAAAGTCTCAGGGCTTCCGGGGGAGAAACCGAATCTCTTATTTCCCTGACGGATATGGGATGGAGGCGGTAGGAGAAGTAGCGGCCGGCGAGTGATTCACCGGTCTGGCGGAAAGTATCGAGCCGTGCGCTCCCCGTAATAAGAACCGACTGTCCCGTGCGTTTGGTATCGTAAATACCCTTGACGAATCCTTTCCACTCTTTCATCTTGTGTATCTCATCCAGGATAAGCATATCGGCATCAAGGGACCACGTCTGATTGCGAATGATGCGGGCATCATCAATATTATCATAGTTCAGGTACTGGGCATGCTGAAATTCTTTCATTAGTTCTTTTGCCAGCCAGGTCTTGCCAACTTGTCTTGGTCCAGTCAAGATGACCATCTTTTTGGAGAGATCCGACTTGATTGGATTATATAAATAGCGATCCATATTATGGCTTTATAGCATCATATTGCATAATAGTCAAGACAATAATGCAAAGTAATGCTGTTTAGCCTTATGGTGTCATTCCTACCCTGCCCCTTGTCAGTGTCTAACTCCTCGGCTTCCTCTAAGGCAAGGAAAGTGATAATTTAATGGGCGTTATATATTACCATGCCCTTAAGCCCTACCCCAAAGTATAACAGAGAAAAAAGTTTTTTATCAGACTACCAAAAAAGAAACCTCCTGTTAAGATATATAGTGATGTACCCACATCAAAAAATCTTAGTAAGGAGGTCTCCAATGGAACAAAACGATGATAACAGGTTACAGGAGTTTCGTCAACTGAAGCATGAAATTCGTATGTCAGGCGAGTTTCTGGTTGTCGGTATGGACATCGCCAAAGAGCGACACCATGCCTTCTTCGGTACGCCCACAGGTAAAACACTCTTGCGACGGCTCGTCTTTGAAAATACGAAAGAGGGTTTTGAAGATCTTTGTTTTCAGGCAGACACACTGAAGACCCGGCATGCTCTGAAGAAGGTGGTATTCGGTATGGAGCCTACGGCTGATTACCATAAACCCCTGGCAGAGTATCTGATCAGACAAAGACATATGGTGGTGCTTGTGGGAGGGGCTGCGGTAAAGAAGAACCGTGAACTCCTGGATGGACGGTGGGATAAAAATGATACCAAGGATGCCGCCAATGTTGCCGATCTTATTACCCAGGGGAAATGCCTGTTCTACGACTTCCCTTCATCGGATTTAAGAGCATTGAGGAGCCTTCTCTCTTTAAAAAGACGCCTGAAGAAACAGGAACAGGGTTACAAAGTGAGAATCAGGAATCACCTTATTGCTCAATACTTCCCCGAGATGGATAACTACTTCGGCTACGGTGAAGGACCGGCAATTGTCAAATGGTGTTTCAATCCGGCAGAACTTGCGAACTTACCCTTTGAAGAATTTGTACGTATGGTCTCCTCCCGCAACACAGGAGAAAACCAGCGAAGACGATTATTGGAAGTCCATAAGAAGGCAGCATCCTCTATCGGATGTGAGATAACTCCAGGTGTATCATTCGAGGCGAAGGCACTTCTTGAGGAATTGCAACAGCTTCATAGAATAATACAGGAAACCGATGAAAAGATTGCCGGGATATGTAGCCGATTCCCCGAGTATACCTTTCTTTTGAGCATCCCCGGCTTCGGACCCGATATATCAGCAAAAGTACTCGGAGCCGTTGGTAATCCCCATAGATTTGACAATGAACGACAGGTTCTTAAAATGGCAGGGTTGGATCTCAGTGCTGATCGGAGTGGAAAGAAGAGTGAAGTTACTCCTGTCATCTCGAAGAAAGGCAAAGCAGATTTCCGTTACGGTCTCTACCAGGCGGCGTTTATTGCCTCCACGAGAAATCACCGCTTCATGACCTACTTCACCAATAAGCTCAAAGGCAGGGAGCGGGAGCGTGGGATACTCACCAACAGGAGGGTCAAGCTGGCAGCAAAGATGCTTGTTATTGCCTGGACACTCATGAAGAAGAAGGAGGTGTTTGATCCAGGTTATATAAAAGAGTAAGCAACTGATTACTACCGGCGAGAGAGCCCGATGAAGAGCGTAGAGGCTTATGACCTCGTGAGGGACAATTCAGGGCCTCTCACCAGAATCATGCAACCTGGATAAAGGATGATAGGTGGCGCTTTATGCATACCGGATACTGATAACGCTGAGGTGCGGGTTCGTTTTAAAGTGAGAAGATCGCCGGACATATGAAAGGGTTCCACAAAAGAACCGACAGGAGAGGTGTGTCATGAAAAAGATATGGTTTGCAACCGATTGATATTATGGAGATGATCTTTTATGAAATATTTTCTTGACAGGAGGAATATAGGATGTCCCTGCCCTTTTATACTTGGGAATACTCATTCTGCTGAGAGAAATTAAGATCTATGAGGTTATGCTTGTTTTAATATTGCTTAAAAATATGGGGAGATCTTTAGTGGGGAAAAGAGGCGAGTAAAACCAAACAAAGCAGACCGCAGTATACCCCTCTTCCAGGACCAGAAAGCCTTATACAAAATGTTCGGTAAAAAACGAA
>JAPLKF010000010.1 GCA_026388215.1 Pseudomonadota bacterium
CCTGTGATAATAATGACAGGCATAAGTACAAGCATAACGGAAAGGTATGTAAGTTTTTGGAGGGGATTAAATTTTTCATCTATGGATGGCGTGAAAGGATTTTTCATACCCCTAAACATATAAAATATATAGAATAAGGCCCGTTTGGGCATACCTTTAACATCTTTTATGTGAATAAAATAATACCTCTTCAATCCACCGCTCAAAAGGTAGTAGAAAAACCAAAAGATGTAGGAAGCGAGCAGGGCAAAACCTAAATACTTATGAAGTGACACAATATGACCGTACTTGAGGAATAGACCGCTTCCGAGGATTCTCAGCTCTATCCCCGTAATGGTAAGCGTTATGATAATTAGGGCATTTATCCAATGCCATATTCTTACTGGTAATGGATACAGGTAAGGCCTGCTCATCGTTTAAATATAACCCTCGCTACTGTGTGCATTATAATGAGAAACAGGACAATAATTATAAGCGCAATCCCTGATATGTCAATCCATTTAAAGCCCAGTTCCTTCATGTATTCGATACGCTCTTTCTGTCCCATCTTAAACAATTTGTTTAAATCTTCTGTTTTTATCCTCTCCTCTCCCAGAAGACATATATCAATAAAGGTGGAGACGGGGAATGCCGATAATATTGTACCTTTTATTGGTATATAAACATGCTGTCCCTTTTCCGGCAGGATAAGGAACATCGAGTCGTAGAAGGGGGCGTGTTCAGAATGGCATGTTGTGCATACCCTTTCTTTTGATCTTTTTACGGAATGATCGTGATAGACCTTTGTAACAATAATAGAACTCCCTATAAACAGGTCTTTTTGCAATTTCTTTTTTAGTTCAACAAAAAATGTTGCCAGCTCCTCTGAGATAATGGTACCATCCATATCCTTGTCAATAAAACCTTTTATCTTTACATCCTTGCCATATATGTTGGTCAAATCATCATATGTGAGTGCTACGTCCTTATCGCCTTTTCTAATGCCAAAATATAACACGATACTTTTTGTAGAATTTGGGCTATGACAGGTGGAACACTCAAGGTGGTCAAAATGCATGATGGTATTGGGTAGCCATTTATGTTTGTTGATATAATCTTTATGGCATCTTGAACAAACCGTAAGCCGTTCCTTTGAATCAAACTCTTTATATGCTTTTATGCTATGAGGATTATGGCAATCAGTACACTTTGTAGCACCCTTTTTTGCATGGGGGGTGTCCTTGTAAATTCCATACAACTCATCATGGCAGCTGATACATATGCTGTCATTAATATGCTTTTGAGAGATATGGCAGTCATAACATTCAATCCCCTTCTTTCCATGCACCGTTTCCTTGTATTTCGTTATGGAGGGAAGTTTGGGAATGAAAATCTTTGATTCAATGGGAATTTCATAGGAGATAATCCCTGAGAATTTCAATCGTGCATCACTAAATAGCCCTCTGTCTGTATGACAGTTTTTACAGGCTATTGGTTTTTGGGTAATTCCGTGCACACTACCCTTTGAATAATATTTTACATCTATTCTATATGCACCTTTTAGATTTTTTGAGAGAAATGTTTGAATGTTATCCCATTCCCCCCCGTCTATCATGTTGTTGCCATCAAGGTCAAATGTCTGCCTTTTTACCGCTTTACCTTCTTTTATATGTATTCCAACCTCGACCTCGCTCGTTACCGCTTTCCCGTGACACGCAATGCACTCCAACACACCCAAGTGCTTTTCCCTTGAAGGCAACGATTTATGTGTAATAGTTGTGTGGCATGACGTGCAGCCCTTCGTTTCTTTATCGAGGAAATGCACATCGTGACAACCCTTGCAGTCAAGCCTTTTTGCTTCGTGAATATTTTTGCTGTATATCTCTGTAATCTCTTTGTGACACGTCTCACATGATGGCCTTAAAAGCTTTTCTTTGTGGGGGATAGAACTTATGTCATCATGGCAATCGACACAGGAAATACCTCTATGTGCAAAGCCTTTATAATTATTATGGCACTCAAAACAGTCTTCCGATTTGATTGTACTATGTAAAGACAGGGGAATTAATAAAAGGATCAGTAGAACGACTCCCACAATGTTGATGCTAACAGAAGAGGTATGCCTTGTAAATAGTATTTGGGGAAACAGGGCTAAAATGCCTCCCTTAAAATGTACTCTTACATATATATGGTACATATTATCACAAGGAAGTTTTTTGAAGTAATAAAATTTAACTCTTTGACTATGATAATCGAAAAGTGATATTTCTATATTAGGAGGTAAAACATGTTTGGTCTTGGTATGCCTGAGCTTATAGTAATAATGGTTATAGTCCTGATTATCTTTGGGGCAGGCAAGCTTCCAGAAATAGGAGGGGCAATCGGGAAGGGTATAAAGAGTTTTAAAAAATCAATGAAAGAACCCGATGAGATAGACATTACACCAAAAGATGACAAGGATAAAGAAACACCCGAGAAACAGTGAATAGCAGTTAGTAAAAGACTATTCACTTCGCGGCCTTCACCAATTTAAGACTTTAACACTTGATAACTTCTCTATATAAGAATAAAATTCTCCCATGGAAATCCTGAACGGTTTTGAACCGACGTCGATAGAAAAAGCCGTTGAATTGTTGAGGAGAGGAGATGTCGTTGCCTTTCCTACAGAGACCGTTTACGGTCTTGGGGCAGATGCACTAAACCCTTATGGAGTTGCAAAGATATTTGAAATTAAAAAGAGACCGAGGTTTGATCCACTTATAGTCCATATTGGCGAGAAAGATTGGATATTTAAGTTTGCGGAAAACATTCCTCCAGAGACCACAAGGTTAATTGACAAATTCTGGCCAGGTCCACTGACGATAATTCTAAACAAAAAGGATGTTATACCTGATATTGTAACTGCCGGTCTTCCAACTATGGGTATGAGGATGCCATCCCACCCAGTAGCACTAAACCTGATAAGGGCCTTAAGAAACCCTATAGCCGCGCCAAGCGCCAATCCTTTTGGATACATGAGCCCTACAAAGGCGGCACATGTTGCAAAAATGTTCGAAAATGAACTGTCATTAATACTGGATGGAGGTAGTAGCACGTTTGGTATAGAATCTACAATAATATCAATTAAAGAAAACAAGATTTATATCCGAAGACATGGGGCTGTGAGTCTAGAGGAGCTTTCTGAAATAGCAGAAGTTATACATGAAGAAAAAAAGGATGGCCAATGTGAGGTGCCAGGTGAGTTGCCATATCACTATGCCCCTCATAAACCATTAAGGATTGTGAGTTTCCCTGGTGAAGTAAAAATAGCCAACTCCTCCCTTCTTGCATTTAAAAAAACTGAAAAAACCCCTCTATCAAAGTACGTAAAATACCTATCTCAGAGGGGTGATATGAGAGAGGCAGCCGCAAACTTCTTTTCATACCTTATAGAATTAGACCGTGAAGACGTTGATATTATTTATGCTGAGAAGATACCAGAAGTGGGTCTTGGTAAAGCCATGATGGAACGGCTAAAGAAGGCAGCAAAAAATGTAGGAATATAACCCGTTGATAATTTTGATAATTCGTGCTAACTTAATTTGCATGAGAAAGAAGATATTAACATATTCAGTTTTTCAAATAATACTTGATAACATTGGTTTTTTTAATTGCACGGGTATTAAGCGTAACAATAAAATAATATACAATATCAATAAGTTAGAGGCACTTCCCTACGACTTTTTCACAGCTTTTCCACAAAAATTGTGGAAAACTGCAAAAACTCCAATCTTTTTAAAAACATGCTCTATTCTGCTCTGTATGCTTGTTCTCTATTCCTGTACTTATCTAAAGAGTACCAAAAAGGCAGGCAACCCTGCTTTGGAAAATACTGTGATATCCATGAATGAAGAAGAAGTGAAAAAGAAGCTTGGAGAGCCGGACATGGTAAGCAAAACACCTGACAACCATATTGTATGGACATATAGGCCTTCATGGAAGATTATGCCAAATAATAAAGATACTATTTATATTGAATTCGAGGACGGTAAGGTTATAAAAATAATTAAAGCGAAAAAGTAAGGTGAGCCATGATATGTGAAAAATGTGCAAGTGAAATCGAAACTGTTGTATGTAAAAACTGTGGCGGGACTGTAATAAGGCTTGGTCCTTATTGTTATGCATGCGGAGAGGAGTTTGAGGAGGAACAAGAGGAAACAAACGATTTTTCTGACAGGACACTTTGCAGCGACGGGACATGCATTGGCATCATCAATGAACAGGGGGTTTGTAAGATATGCGGAAAACCCTATACACAGGAATCGTAATAACCACTTTTCTTTTCTTTTTTGCTTCGTGCTCAAGGCCCTATCTCATCTATTCACAGAACATGTTTGTTGGAAAAGAGCTCTTTAAGCAAAAAGAGTATGAAGGGGCAAAGAAGCACTTTCAGGAAGCGTCAGAAAATCAGAAAGACTCTATCTCCCTCACGTATCTTGCAATAGTAAGTTATAAAATGAACGATATAGAAAATGCGGAAAGACTTATAAAGGAAGCTGAGAAGATGAATGACAACATTTACTATTTACGTACCATCGGTTATAAGGCAATTATTTTATTAAATAAGGATAAAAAGGCAGGACTTTTGGCCCTAAAGGACTACCTGGATTATTACAAACACCATTACCCGCTTATGACTATACAGGAGATTGAAAAGATATGGATGGAAGGGACAATAGACATGGGTAATCTTGAGACACTTATGGAAGAGCAAATATCATGGTATGAAGATGAGATGGAACAGTATTTAAGTACTGGAACGGGTTTTTATGATGCAATTTCGGGTAGTGATAGACCTTAATAGAAACGATTGTGTGACCATAAATGGGTATATTTGATAAGATAAAAGATGGTTTATCCAAAACAAGAGATCAGTTAGTAACAAGGATAGAATGGGTTATAAAAGGAAAGACTATAGATGAAGGCGTGTTTGATGAGATTGAAGAGGCTGTAATTCTCTCTGACGCAGGGCTTGAAACTACCGAACTTCTCATAAATTCCTTAAAAGAAAAATGGAAAAGGGGTCAGATAAAAACTTCTGATGATATTGGCTTGGCTATGATAGAAGAAACAGAGAAGCTTCTGCTACCCGTTGAGGAAGCCATGGTAATAGATAGCAATCGGCCCTTTGTAGTACTCGCACTTGGTGTAAACGGTGTGGGCAAAACAACCACTATAGCTAAAATAGCCAGCATGTATCGTGATTCAGGAAAGAAGGTCATGCTTGGTGCCTGCGATACATTCAGGGCAGCAGCGGTTGAACAGCTTGAAGTATGGGCAAAAAGGTTGGATATCGATGTGATAAAACAAAAGGAAGGTTCAGACCCTGCTGCAGTAGCCTATGATGCAACAAAGGCTGCAAAGGCAAGGGATATAGACATACTGATACTTGATACAGCAGGCAGGCTACACACAAAGGTAAACCTGATGGAAGAGATGAAGAAGATAAAGAGGGTTGTTGGCAAAGAAATAGATGGAGCTCCCCACGAAACCATGCTTATTCTTGATGCAACGAACGGACAGAATGTAATTGCCCAGGCAAAAAAATTCGATGAAGCACTTAATATAACAGGTATCGTGGTCACAAAACTCGATGGAACAGCAAAGGGTGGTTTTATCCTGCCTATCGCCCATATATTGAAGATTCCGATAAGATTTATAGGGGTTGGTGAAAAGCTCGACGACCTCGTGCCTTTCAATGCAAAAGATTTCTCTAAAGCCCTCTTCAAATAACTCTCAGGGATTATAAAGATATCAAGATTTAAGATTTCTAAGATTCTAGGGCATTACAAGCCTTGAGCCCTTGAACCTTCTATTTAACATCTTAAGTACCTCGAACCACATTATACTCAATACACCGGCACCCAGACAGATTGTTAGGTCAACGGGGTGTAGTTTGGAAAAACGGAATAAATCACGCAGGAATGGAAAGTAGAGAACCATCCCGAGAAAGAGAAGTGTGCCACCCACAACCCACCATAATGCCTTATTCGGCGCTTGTAGCGTAGAAATTATTGTACGTGACCATGAGCGATTCGTTAATATTAACCCGAGGTTTGCAATTATCAGGGTGCAAAATGTTAATGCCCTGGCATCTAATTCACCCTGCCCACGGTACATAGCGATATAAAAAACGGCAAGTATAATTAAAAGTACAACTACCCCCTGGAGGATGCATAAGGCTAAAGTCTTAATGCCAAATAGTGATTCTTTTGGGTTTCGTGGTGGGTGGTTCATTATGCCTACCTCATCAGGTTCTGCTTCAAAAATAATTGAACAGGCAGGGTCAATAATCAATTCGAGAAACACAATGTGGACAGGTAAGAGGACAAGTGGCCAGCCCAATAGAACAGGGATTAGAGACATGCCTGCTATCGGTACATGAATAGCAAAGATATAGGCAATTGCCTTTTTCAGGTTGTCAAAGATTCTACGTCCTGCCTTCACAGCCTGCACTATGGACGAGAAATCATCATCAAGTAGGACAAGCGCTGATGCCTCCCTTGCCACATCTGTGCCGCGTCCCCCCATGGCAATGCCGATATGCGCTGATTTTAAGGCAGGTGCATCATTTACACCATCACCTGTCATTGCTACAATTTCACCGTTCGCTTTAAGGGCATTGACAAGCCTTAGCTTTTGCTCCGGGACTGCACGGGCAAAAATTGTTGCAGTCCTGATACGACTTTGGAGGGTTGGGTCATCCATGCTATAGAGCTCTGGTCCGGTGATTACATCGCCTGTATCCTTAAAACCTATTTGCTTTGCTATCTGTCTCGCAGTGTCGGGATAGTCCCCTGTTATCATTATGACCTTTATGCCAGCGTTGTAACATTCTTGGATAGCATTTGTGACAGCAGGACGAATTGGATCAGCCAGTCCGATAAGCCCTAAGAATTCAAAAGTAAAATCATGCTGCTTCCCGGGCAGGGCGATCTGTTTGAATGACGCCTTTGCAACGCCAATTACCCTCAATCCATAATTTGCCATATCGCCAACGTGTGTGAATAATGACCGTTTCTGATTCTCACCAAGATGACAGAGGTCGATGACTGATTCCGGAGCACCCTTGGCAGCTATGACATAGTCCTGTCCATCAGGTGATTTCCAAACATGTGAAAGGGCAAGCAGGTTTTGTGATAAAGGGTATTCCCGCACAAGCTCCCAGTTATAGTGGAGGTGTTCGGTATTAGAGAGGGTATTTTCGCCTAATTCCTTTAAAGCCCTCTCCATTGGATCAAAGGGATCCTTTTGGCTTGCCAAAATACCGAACTCGACAAGTTCATGGAAGATCTCGGGCAGCGGTTCTTTTTTAATGTTGTTTATGTCGTATAATTTTCCATCAGAAAAAATTTTTGCCACGGACATCCTGTTCATAGTAAGAGTGCCAGTTTTATCCACACACAACGCTGTTGCCGAACCCAACGCCTCAATTGCAGGCACACGTCTTGTGAGCACCTGTTTTTGAGATATACGCCATGCGCCTAAGGCGAGAAAGATTGTGAACACCATCGGGAACTCTTCCGGTACAATCGCCATAGCAAGGGTTATACCTGCAAGAAATCCGTTAAGCCAGCTGCCCCTTGTTAACCAGTATATGATTACTACAAATGTACACAGAGATAAGCCAAAAAAGGCAAGGTTACGGACAAGCCTCCCTGTTTCTATCTGTAGAGAGGTCTTCTCGGGCCCAACAGTTTGCAGCACCTTGCCAATTTTCCCTATCTCTGTTTTGATGCCAGTAGTCTTAACTTCTGCAACACCATACCCGTGCACCACAAGGGTTCCAGAATATACGAAGGGTAGATCATCACCGCCAGGGTGCCCCATCTCAATATTGCCTTCACAATCGGTTTTTCTCACAGGGGCAGATTCACCCGTCAGCAGCGACTCATCTACTGAAAAATTTATGCATTGAAGGAGCACAGCATCTGCTGGTACACGGTCACCCTCTTTGAGGATTATAGTGTCACCGCGTACCACTTCCCTGCCTGCAATGCGTTTTTGCTTGCCATCCCTGATGACGAGCGCACGCGGGCTGGATAAATCCCTCAGTGCTTCAAGGGCACGCTCTGTTTTTCGCTCCTGATAGAATGTGATACCGATGACAACAAATACAAAAAAGAGTAGCATCATTGCATCGCGCACACCACCCAATATAAGGTAAATGACACCACCAGCTATGAGAAGGAGAAACATGGGTTCATGCATAACCTCTAATATAATAGTAAAAATACTGCGCCTTTTTGTGGAGGGGAGCTCGTTATACCCTTCTTTCTTCAATCTATCAATCGCTTCCTGCTCCGAAAGGCCGGATATTATTTCGATGTTAAACTTATCAGGCATGGGGATATTCCCCCATGATAAAACATTTAGTCCGGTTCATAATTTGTATCCTTTGCATTAAGATTATAGAACAAAGGGTCAAAAGTAAACTCGATTTTTTAAGAGGAAGGGAAACAAGCTGTACCGCGTGTGGTCAAGAATAAAAAATGATTTCCCTTTTGACTTTATCGGTATTCGATTGTACTATTAAACAATTATGGGTATAGCAAAGCATTTGAAAAAAAAGTTTGTAACAGGTCTTTTGCTCCTTATACCGCTCCTGGTCACTATTTATATAATCTATCTTATTGTTTCATCGTTTGACGCAATAATCTCCCCTATTATAAAGAATGTTACCTTAAAAATTATAGGCAAAGAAATCTACATCCCCGGGACAGGTTTTTTCTTGTTTATTATAATTGCTTATATTACGGGCATCATAGCATCCAATTATATCGGGAAAACATTGCTTTCTTATGGCGAGACACTGTTAAGGAAAATCCCATTTGTTAAAGGTATATATAGCTCTGTTAAAGATATGACGGATGCCTTCTCATCAGAGAAGAAAAGGTCGTTTAAAGAGGTTGTGCTTGCCGAATTTCCCCTAAAAGGTAGATACGCCATAGGCTTCATCACAAAACGCACAAAGACTGGAGAAGGAAAGGGCATATGCTCTGTTTTTATACCTACAACGCCAAATCCCACATCGGGGTATTTGATTTTAATACCTGAAGAGGAGTTGATATTTTTAGATATGCCGGTTGACGATGCACTTAAGTATATAGTGTCGCTCGGTACTTCTCAGATTGAGCTCCCATGGAAAGAGAAAAAATCTTCTATTTCTTAACAGGGCTAAAAAGGTTTACTTATAAAGCCCTTATATTTGTTGCAATATCAAGCATAATCAGCTTTATCTATTCGAAGGAACTTATACAACTGCTCCTGAGGGTGGTTGGTATTAAGGTCTATTATCTGAGCCTTCCAGAGCCTCTGTTTTCATCTGTTGAAATAGCTATCTACGCAGGTATTTTCTTTGCACTGCCTGTTATAATTTATTTAGCCTTGCATGAATTTGGCAATGTCCTTGGTTTAAAATTAGTGCAGGGATATATGTTTGCCTTCTTTTCTATACTGCTCTTTTATGTCGGTAGTATCTTCTGCTATTTCATTGTGCTACCATCAGGTATAAAATTTCTCGTTAGCTATGAGAGCAGTACCATTAAAGCAATGATATCTCTTGAGAGGTTTGTCATATTCTGCACAGCCATGATGTTTGCCTTCGGCATTACCTTTGAGGTTCCCGTTATTCTTCTGGTTCTTGGTAGAATGGGAATATTAAAATCAAAGACCCTTACAAAAACGAGAAGGTTTGCTATACTTTTTATCGCAATAGCCTCCGCAGTAATAACACCCACGCCGGATATTTATAACATGATGCTTCTCGCAGTGCCAATGTACATTCTTTATGAGATTGGCATTCTTCTTATGAAAATAGGGGAAAGAAGGGATAAAAATGCGCGAAGACCTGACATTATGGCAGGATAGCACAGAAAATTATAAATGCTTGTTGACCAATTTATAGAAACATATATAGAATGTAACAACAAACGGGACTGATCCCGCCCTGCGGGACTGATTGCAGACAGCTAAAAGTTATAGAAATATGGAAGCATATATAGCAAAATACGGTTATATTGGAATTTTTATCGGTACCTTTTTGGAGGGAGAAACAACTGTTCTGCTAGGGGGGATCTTTTCTAAGCTCGGCTATATGAATATAAATAGAGTAGTACTGTGGGCTTTTATGGGAACCTTTGCTGGTGATTGCACGTTCTTCTTTCTTGGAAGGATTTTTGGTAGAAAGCAGATTGGAAAATACGAGTTTCTCAGCAGCAAGGTCCCTTTAGCAAATAAAATAATCCAGAAATACGGTAATTTCATAATATTTATTTTAAGGTTTTTGGTCGGCATAAGGGCATTAATTCTATTACTTTTAGGTTGCACAGATATGAAGAAAACCAGGTTTATCCTGTTCAGTATCTTGAATTCCATCCTATGGAGTATTATTGTCTCATTCATTGGTTATCTGTTTGCCAATGTTGTATATGTCTTTGTACATGACATAAAAAAATATGAAGAGCTTATAATACCAATCATACTTGTTTCAGTGACCATATTCATATTGGTATACAGACGTATTATGAAAGAAAAGGAGAAGTCATATGGAGATTGATGAAAAGCTTGTGAGAGAACTCAAAAAAAAGTTTGAGATTGAGATGAACAAAAGAGAGGTTGAGATTATTGAACACTGGAGAAGAGAGCTTGAGAATATATATAAGAGAAGGTACGAGAGCTTGGGTTCTTTACAGGTTGACATTAAAGGTCTTTTGGAACGTATGGGGAACAGGGCGACAATACTTAACAAAATGGTGAGGGAAGCATAATAAAATAGTGATTGGTGAATAGTGAATAGTGGAAAGTACAAAGCAATAAATGCCAGGCAACGAGTAATACACCCATTGCTCGTCACCAGCTGCTCATTGCTTATCTTTACTCTAATGTTATTTTTCACCTTCTGCTCTTACGGAGGTGCGCAGGTTGCCCAGAAGAAGAGCATTGCACCTGAGAAAAGGATAGGGGATCTTGAGAAGGAAGTTATGAAATTGCAAAGAGAGGTTGATATTTTTAACCTCGATGCCCTACCTGAGTATCTTACGTTATGTGATAAAAAGATACCCATATACAGGGAAGATGTGAGGGAAAGGTTCGAGAGGGAATTTTTTCAGTTACTCGAGAATAAGGGCCTATTAACGATTGTAGTGAAACGGTATTTAAAATATGTGAACATGATTAATGAAGAGATTCAGAAGATGTCTCTGCCATCTGACCTTGTTTATCTTGCAGTTACAGAGAGCTACCTCAATCCAAGGTCTGTATCAAAGGCAAATGCAGCAGGTATGTGGCAGTTTATAAAAGAGACAGGAAAGCGGGAAGGATTATATGTAAGTGACAATATAGATGAGCGATATAACATGAAAAAGGCAACGAGGTCTGCATTGACCCACCTGAAAAAGTTATACGGGGAATTTGGAGATTGGCTTATTACGATGGCGGCATATAATGCAGGCGCAGGCAGGCTAAGAGAGGCCATTGAGAATCAGAACACCAGGGATTTTTTTGAGTTGTTTCTACCGCAGGAAACCGAGAGGTACATATTCAGAATCATGGCATTAAAAGAGATTATCCTGAACAGGGAGAGATACGGAATAAAAATAGATGAGAAAGATCTGTATAAACCTGTCCAGATTTATGAAATTCTTATCGAGACGGGCAAAGAGATACATGTGTCTATTCTTTCAAAGTGCATGGATGTGCCATTTAAGACCTTCAGGGATAATAACCTGCATTTAAAAAAATATAGATTGCCGAGGGGGTTGTACAGCATAAACGTACCTTATGAGAAATGGGAGACATTTCTGAAAAGGCTCAAGGAATACCCGTATATCAGCGTTATTCGTGAAAAATAATACAAAAAAAGCAAGTAATTACACATATATCAGCGTTATTCGTGAAAAATAATACAAACTATGCGTTTTTATATTGACAATTGTTTGTCGATAGTTAAATATTATTAGCCGTTATGAATACTCTGACAGAATTTTATTACGTACTCATTTTTTTAACAGTTGCAGTTTTATTTACCATAGCCCCTGTTGTCATTGCCTATCTGATCTCTCCACGGACAAGAGGAAAAAAGACGCTTGCTACGTATGAGTGCGGGATAGAACCCTTTGGCGGCGCATGGATACGCTACAGCGTTGTTTATTACGTCTATGCTTTAATATTCATTGCCTTTGACGTGGATATACTGTATCTGTTTCCTGTTGCTTTGAGTTATACGAAGGGTGACAGGACATATGAATTCTATTCGTTACTTATCTTTATTCTTATTCTTGCATTTGCAATTATTTATGCATGGGGGAAAGGGGTTTTTACCTGGAAACGAAGGATCCAATAATAAAGTTTGCCATTGCCGAAAAGTTTCTCAATCTCGCAAGGGCCAATTCTCTATGGCCTATGACCTTCGGGCTTGCCTGCTGTGCCATCGAGATGATGGCCACGGCCATGGCGCGTTTTGATATAGACCGCTTCGGTGCAGGGATTTTCCGGGCATCACCGAGACAATCCGATCTCATGATTGTATCAGGCACGGTAACAAAAAAGATGGCGCCTACGCTTGTGACCCTCTATGAACAGATGCCTTCCCCCAAATGGGTAATTGCAATGGGTAATTGCGCCATATCGGGCGGCCCTTTTGTGTTTGAAGGACAATATAATCTGATAGAAGGTGTTGACCTCCTGGTGCCTGTTGATGTGTATATACCCGGATGTCCTCCGAGGCCGGAGGGGCTGCTTGAGGGGCTTATGAAGCTTGAAGAGAAGATTACGGGTAAGAGAAGGTTCCCTACTCCTGAGGCAAAATGGTAGAAAAGGTTAAAGAAGCTTTAAGGATAAAGATTGCTGATATCAATATTACAGAAATCTCCTATGCAGAGAGAGGTTATCATCTGTCCATTGAGGCACAGAAAGGGAACATCGTCAGTGTTGTCGAGCTTTTTGAAGGCAAAGGGTTTTATCTTGCAGACTTATGCTGTGTCGATTATGTAGATTACCTCGAGCTCGTCTATTTTTTTAATCATCACAAGGAATTATGCCGTTCCAGGGTAACGTTGAAGGTTGAGCCCAACAAACCAGTGGCTCCGACGATTTCCAATATCTATACGATGGCACACTGGTATGAACGGGAGATCCATGAATTCTTCGGCGTCTATTTTGAAGGTCATCCGAATCTGACATATCTCTTCCTGCACGATGAGATCAACCATTATCCGCTTCGAAAAAAGCAGGTGCCCGTGCCTGCAGACGATAAAAAATTGCTCAATTCTTTCAAACCCGAGGAAGAGGAAGATACTTTCTTTATGAATCTGGGCCCCCAGCACCCGAGTACACATGGGGTCTTGCGGGTCGTTCTGAAGATGGACGGCGAATATATCCTCAGTGCAGAGCCTGTACTGGGCTATCTCCACAGAATGCATGAAAAGATGGCAGAGAATAGAAGCTATCTCCAGTTCCTTCCCAATCCGGCAAGGATGGATTATCTTGGGGCGCTCAATTTCAACCTCGGACATGTGACGGCTGTGGAAAAGCTCTGCGGCATCGAAGTCCCGGAACGGGCTCAATACATAAGGACCATCACCTGCGAGCTGAACAGGGTTGCAAGTCACCTCCTCTGGGTCGGTGCATTTCTCGCGGACCTTGGTGGATTAACACCCTTCTTGTATGTCTTCGACGACAGGGAAAATATTCTTGATATCCTGGAAAGCATTACAGGATCGAGACTCACCTACTGCTATTTCCGTTTTGGCGGACTCTATAATGATATTGACGACACGTTTATCGAAATGACAAAAAGGTTTATTGAACGGATGCAGGGGCGTTTCGGGATATATGAGAAACTCATCACCAAGAACGTGATCTTCATCAACAGGGTTAAGGATATAGGTGTTCTGGAGCAAGGCAAGGTACCCAAGTATGGGTGCTCAGGACCAGTCATCAGGAGCACTGGCATCCCCTTCGACATAAGGAAGGTTGAACCCTATGCAGCATATGACAAGATCAATTTTGAGATTCCTACCGGTACATCCGGTGATAATATGGACCGGTACATGGTCCGGATAAAAGAGATGGGAATAAGCCTCCGCATTATCGAGGAGGCTATTAAAAAACTCCCCTCAGGACCATTTAAAGCTGAGAAAGTGCCAAAAAAGCTAAAACCGCCTAAGGGCGATGTTTATCATACCGTGGAATCACCGCGGGGTGAAACCGGTGTCTATATCGTGAGCGATGGGAGCGATACGCCTTACAGGATGCGATGGAGGGTGCCTTCATTCTCGAACCTGATGACCTTCCCCTCTCTTGCACAGGGGATACTCATCGCAGATGCCATTGCGACCCTGGGGAGTTATGATATTGTTATTCCGGAGATAGACAGGTGAAGAAGGCAATGAAGAATTATGAATGTAGAATGAAGAATTTCAAAAGGAAGCAAAGCTAAGGGCTGATAGCTAACAGCTGAAGGCTTAAAATATGAATGAGATTATAGATATAATAGGTAAAGAAACGGCAAGGACAATTATCGGTCTTGTCGGGGTCATTATCCTTGTAGTGATTAATGCCCTTATACTCACATGGGCCGAACGGAAGGTTGCAGGACATATGCAGCGAAGGATAGCTGCTAAAGAAGTGGGTCCCTTCGGCCTCATTCAGCCCATCGCAGATAGTCTCAAGCTTCTTGGAAAGGAACTTCTCACACCTGTAAATGTAGAAAGACCGTTGTACTTCCTTGCCCCTACCTTAATATTTATTCCTGTCCTTGTATCTTTTATCGTTATCCCCTTTGATGCATGTTTGCAGGTAAAGGATATTAATGTGGGGATACTGGTGATTCTAGCTTTTTCATCTTTGTCGACGCTTTCGATCCTCATTGCAGGATGGGGTTCAAACAATAAATATTCCCTCATCGGAGCGGTGAGAAGCGTGGCGCAGAATATTGCTTATGAGATACCGCTTTTGCTCTCGCTTCTCTCCATTGTGATAATTGCAAGTTCCCTTTCTTTGAGAGACATAGTGGAAGCTCAGAAGGGTATGTGGTTTGTCATCTATCAGCCCTTTGCATTTCTTATCTATTTTATTGCCGGTGTGGCCGAAACGAATAGAACGCCTTTCGATCTGCCCGAGGCAGAAAGCGAGCTTGTTGCCGGTTTCCATACGGAGTATTCGGGTATGCGCTTTGCCATCTTTTTCCTTGCCGAATATACGAACATCATGATTATCAGTGCCATTGCGACGACATTTTTCCTTGGCGGTTATCTTGGACCGGTTCTTCCCGGTATCGTCTGGTTCCTTATAAAAACGTACTTCCTTGTCTTCGTTATCCTCTGGTTCCGCTGGACATTCCCGCGAGTCAGGTTTGATCAATTGTTGAATTTCTCCTGGAAGATACTGATACCTGTTTCCTTTGCGAACTTGCTTGTCACAGGAGGGATCCTCAAATTATGAAACTAAATAATGACCAATTACCAATCACCAATAACCAGATAATTACCAATCATCAATCACCAATAACCAATCATTTCTGGGATGATATATCACGGCTGTTGAAGGTGGTGTTGTTTGGTTATTGTAATTTGGTCATTGGTTATTTTTCAGGGGTATGTTGAGGCTTATGAGATACGTTCTGGATATCATAAAGGGTGCTATTTCGCTCCTCGTCGGTATGGGCGTGACCATCAAAGCCTTCTTTAGTCCTGTTGTCACGGTCCAGTACCCGAGAAAGGTCATAAATATTACGCCCCGATTCAGGGGCCACACAAAACTTGTGGCAGACAGCGAAAATCCGGACAGGCCAAGCTGCATAGTGTGCGGCATGTGTGTGAAAAACTGTCCGTCCGGCTCGATAAAAAAGGTGGAAGGCGAAAAGAAAGAAGGCGAAAAGAAAAAGACCGCCACAGAATATATATTAGATTTTACAACCTGCAGCCAGTGTGGAATATGTGTTGAAACATGCCCTGTTGACGCACTTACCTTCTCGGCGGATTATAACCTTGCAGGTTTTAAAAGGGAGGATTTCCATTTCGACCTCGTGAAGGAATTTGAGGAGAGGAAGACAAGGTAATGAACTTTGCTGAAATAGTATTTGTCCTTATTATGTTTATAACCTTTATAGGTGCCCTAATGGCTGTTTTATCAGGCTCAATCATCTATGCAATGATTGGACTTGTAACCGCAATGTTCGGCATTGCTGGACTCTATGTGTATCTTAATGCACCTTTTCTCGCAATGATGCAGATTCTCATATATGTCGGGGCTATCTCAATCCTTATCGTATTCGCTATAATGCTTGCCGGTCCTCTCTACAAGAGACCAAAAGAATGGACCACCTTAACAAATTTTTTTGTGTCCCTGATTGTCTCACTTTTTTCTTTCTTTGTACTTTTAAAGATTATAATGCGTGCATTCCTAACAGGAGGGAGAATTGATGCCTTCGCCATATCAACAAAGGATATTGGCAGGGCCCTCTTTGACAAGCTTACCCTTCCATTTGAACTTATTTCGCTTCTCATTGTTGTAAGTATTATCGGTGCGATCATGCTTGCCCTTTTCTCGAAGGAGGAAAAATGACAGAGGTATTTTTTTACAACAATCTCTATACATACCTTTTTGTCTCATTGTTCCTCCTTTGCTGTGGGGTATTGGGTGTTTTATACAGGAGAACCCTGATAGGCATGCTCGTATCCGTAGAACTCATCATGAATGGGGCAGGCCTGAACCTTGTTGCCTTTAACAGGTTTTCTTCGCAGGACAACCCCTACGGGATGATATTTACCCTGTTCATCATGGGAATTGCAGCAGCAGAAGCAGCTATTGCGCTGGGTATCATTATCTTAATATTTAGGAAGTACAAACATATAGAAGGCGGAGAAATAAAGGAGATGAAAGACTGACGTATGCATATTGAGAGTGCAAGACCACTTCTACCGATTACTATCATCCTCCTTACATCCATTCTCATTCTCATATCGAGGAAAAGACAGAATATAAGGGAATTCTGGTCTGTCGCCGGCTCAATCCTCACATTCATCTCCGTGGTAAGCATGGTCCCTGCTATACTGAATGGTAATAAAATCCTCTATACCTTGTCTACCATAGCCCCCGGTATCTCCTTAAATTTTAGAGTAGACGCCCTTTCTTTAGTTTTTGGAATTATATCTTCCTTTTTATGGATATTTGCAACCTTTTACAATATAGGCTATATGAGGTCCCTTAAAGAACATGCCCAGACACGGTACTATACCTGCTTCGCTATCGCAATACTTGGTGCACAGGGGGTTTCTTTTTCTGGAAGCCTCTTTTCCCTTTATCTCTTCTATGAAGTTATCACATTATTTACCTATCCTCTGGTTGCCCACCATCAGGATGAAGAGGCATATGAAGGTGGGAAAAAATATATCGTGTATCTTATGGGGACAGCCAAGGGGCTTCTTTTACCTGCTGTCATTCTTACCTATGTATTCACAGGGACCCTTGATTTTGCCGATAACATAACCAAGGGAGTTTTTACAAAAGGTGTAGATAATGTCTGGATCGTTGTAACGTATGTGCTATTTATCGCTGGATTTGCCAAGGCTGCTATAATGCCCCTTCATAACTGGCTACCTTCTGCGATGATTGCCCCGACACCTGTGACCGCCCTTCTCCATGCTGTTGCCGTTGTGAAGGCAGGTGTGTTCTGTATCTCAAGGGTCATGCTTTCAACCTTTGGCATAGAGCTCCTACATAGGCTGAACCTTGGTATATGCACCGCATACTTTGTGTCATTCACAATCCTGGCCGCATCCATTATAGCGCTGACCAAAGATGATATAAAGGCGCGGCTTGCATATTCTACTGTAAGCCAGCTTTCATATATAGTCCTCGGTGTAGCGCTCCTTGATAGTTCAGGGGTTCTCGGTGGCATCCTCCATATTGTGAATCATGGTTTTAGTAAGATCACCTTATTCTTCTGTGCAGGCGCTATATATGTTGTGACGCATAAGAAAAGGATTAGTGATATGGAAGGCATTGGTTATGCAATGCCCTTCACAATGGGGGCCTTTGCAATAGCATCCCT
Organism: Pseudomonadota bacterium; assembly: GCA_026388215.1. Lineage (NCBI taxonomy): Bacteria > Pseudomonadati > Pseudomonadota > Pseudomonadota bacterium. The sequence continues at coordinate 18,074 of JAPLKF010000010.1, forward strand.
GAGCATGATTGGGGTACCGCCGGTTGCCGGATTTGTAAGTAAATGGTATCTACTTAAGGGAGCCCTGGGAATTCATAACCTAATTATTGTAATCGTCCTTATGGTAAGTTCAATACTTAATGCAGGTTACTTTGCCCCTATTACATTTAAGGCATTCTTTCAGGGCAAAAAGGTTGGGTGGACAAAGGGGGATATAAAGGAAGCGCCGGCCACAATGGTGGTCCCAATCGTGATTGCCTCTCTTATATCTGTTGCGCTCGGTCTTTTCCCGCAGTTCTTTGTAGGTCTTATCGGGAGGTTGCTGCCATGAATGTCCTTAAATATATTGAAGCATTAAGACGGAATATGAAAACGTTGAACATAGTTCTTATCGTCTATCTCGCAGTCCTTGCACTCTACGATGTTGCTCTGCGCCTTACCGAGGCGCACGGACACTACTGGATAGATACATTCCCGGCCTATTGGACTATATTCGGCGGCGTGGGTTGCTTTATTCTTATTAAAGTCGCCAAGGGCATAGCGCATCTATTTCTCTCAAAGGACGAGGACTACTATGGATAAGTGGATACACCCGGCCCTCTTCTATCTCCTTGGAAGTCTCTTGATTCCCTTCGTAAAAGGGAAAGCGAAGAAATTCCTTACCCTTCTCATCCCGATCCTTTCCATCATCGACGTTGCCTTCATGAAGACCGGTACATACGGAAGCGTAAGTTTTCTCAATATGAACCTTGTCTTCGGCAGGGTCGATAAGCTGAGCCTCGTCTTTGCCTGGGTTTTTGTCATCATGGCCCTTCTCGGTGCCATCTATGCACTCCACGTGAAGGAGAACGGGCACCATATAGCGGGTTTTTATTATGTGGGAAGCTCCCTGGGCGCCATCTTTGCGGGAGATTACCTGACACTTTTTATCTTCTGGGAGATTATGGCATTCTCCTCGGTATTTCTCGTCTGGTACCGCAGGGAAAAACGCTCGATTGATGCAGGATTTCGGTATCTCCTCGTTCACGTCTTTGGCGGACTCCTCTTCTTTACCGGCATGATGCTTTACTATGCCAAAACGGGCAACCTTGTTTTTAACAGCATACTCCCGGCTAATGCGGGTCTTCCGGAATACCTAATCCTTGCCGGATTCTCCCTTAATGCTGCCGTGCTTCCGCTTCATGCCTGGCTCCCCGATGCATACCCTGAAGCGACGGTGGCCGGTGCAGTATTTATGTGTGCCTTCACAACAAAAACGGCCGTCTACGTCCTGGCACGAGGGTTCGCCGGATTTGAGATACTTGCAATCCTTGGCACTGCAATGACCGTGTACGGTGTTTTCTATGCCGTCATTGAAAACGACATACGGCGTGTTCTTGCATATCATATCATCAGCCAGGTGGGTTACATGGTAGCAGGGGTCGGTATAGGGACCGAGATGGCTGTCAACGGGGCATGTGCCCATGCCTTTGCCCATATCCTTTACAAGGCGCTCCTCTTTATGGGTGCCGGTTCGGTCCTTTACATGACGGGAACTGCGAAGCTTTCAAAGCTTGGCGGCCTGTATAAATATATGCCGCTTACGATGATTTTCTATATTGTCGGCGCCATATCGATCTCCGGTTTCCCGCTTTTCAGCGGATTCGTGAGCAAATCCATGATCGTTGCCTCTGCCCATGAACAGGGAAGGCTCTGGCTTTTGACGTTCATGAATCTTGCCGGTATCGGTACCTTCTTATCCGTTGGTTTGAAGGTCACCTACTTTGCATTTTTCGGAAAGGAATCCGCAATAAAAACAAAGGAGCCTCCGAAGAGTATGCTCTGGGCAATGGGGCTCACATCGTTTCTCTGTTTGGTTATCGGTGTCTATCCGAAGCTGCTCTACAATCTTCTTCCATTTCCTGTGGAGTATCATCCATATACATTGCCCCATCTTTCTGAAACTTTGCAGATTCTCTCTTTTACAGGGCTTGTCTTCTTCCTCCTTGTGGGGAAGCTCACACCCGAGGATAAGATAAATCTCGATATGGATTATATATACAGGAAAGGTACAGGGCTTTTTATGAAGCTCGATGAAAGGGTGATAGGCCCTTTGGATACCCTGTGGGGCGAGCTTTATAGAATACTGGGTCTTAGACTGCTTTTTAAAAATGCAAGTGTGTCTGATGGGATTGACAGGAAGGTCATTGATGGGATCGTCGACGGTTCAGCAACCACAGTAAGGGGGGCTGGCTCGTTGGTACGGAGGCTTCAAACAGGAAAAATTCAGGCATACATAGGGTTCTCTTTATTAATATTTTTTCTTATTATATGGCTAATTTTAACCTGAATGTGAAGGATTGATGGCTATGGAACAGTACCTTTTGATGAATCCCCTGAAATTCCCGATACTCTCAACCACCATATTTCTCCCCCTTCTCGGGGTAATCATCCTCCTTGTGATGAGGGATGAGAAGGCTATAAAGGTCACCGCTCTGATCACGGGTATCATAAACCTTTTAGTCTCCCTACTGCTCTATTTTAACTTTAATCCAGATACATATCTCTTCCAGTTTGGTGAGTTTATACCGTGGATACCAGCCTATAACATAAATTACATACTCGGTATTGATGGCATTACTATCTTTTTGGTAATACTCACTGCCCTTCTTGCCCCTATCTGTGTCCTCTGCTCGTGGACTGCCATCGAACACAGGATTAAAGAGTTCATGTTCTGTATATTGCTCATGGAAACTGCCTTGATCGGGGTTTTCTGTTCCCTTGACTTTATTCTCTTCTATGTCTTCTGGGAAGCAATGCTTATCCCCATGTATCTCCTGATAGCAATCTGGGGTGGTCCGAAAAAGGATTATGCATCGATAAAGTTCTTCATATACACATTGTTTGGCAGTGTGTTTCTTCTTGTTGCGATTATTGCAGTGTATCTTGCTACCGGTAGTTTCAATATACCGAATGCGATGTTCAGAGAATACAGCCTTACATTTCAGTACTGGGTATTCCTTGCCTTTGCCATTGCCTTTGCTGTTAAGGTGCCGATGTTCCCCTTTCATACATGGCTTCCTGCAGCACATACAGAGGCACCTACTGCAGGCAGCGTGTTTCTTGCCAGTGTGCTTCTGAAGATGGGTACTTATGGGTTTTTGAGATTCTGCCTGCCCATTACGCCAAAGGCGAGCCTTTATTTTGCACCATACATGGTAGCGCTCTCCATTATTGCGATTATATATGGTGGTTTTGTATGCTTGAGCCAGACTGATATGAAGCGGCTGATAGCATTTTCAAGCGTTGCTCACATGGGATTCGCAACGTTAGGGATATTCTCATTTACCCTCTTTGGATTTGAGGGGGCCCTTTTACAGATGCTCAACCACGGTGTTTCTACGGGTGCGCTCTTCCTCTGCGTGGGCATTGTGTATGAAAGGACGCACAGTCGAGAGATTTATGATAATGCAGGCCTTGGTAAGATCATGCCTGTATACATGGGTTTCTTCGGTCTCTTTTCTATTTCAGCGCTTGCCTTTCCCGGCACAAATAATTTTGTTGGAGAACTCTATGTACTTATAGGAACATTTTCTCAAAATAAGGTTGCAGGTTTTTTTGCGGTAATTGGTGCTGTCCTCGCGGCAGCTTACATGCTGAGGTTATTAAAACAGATTGCATGGGGTAGAGAGGACAAGAGAACAATCAAGGACATGAATATAAGAGAGATTATATATTTACTGCCCCTTGCGCTTTTTGTGCTATGGATTGGGATTTTTCCTCGTCCGTTTGTGCATACTATAGAAAAGACACTGATTCATCTTGCTACACAGATGCAGGGTTTTTTTCATTAAAGAGGTAATGTTATGATGCTACTTTTGCCTGAACTGTATATGCTACTGGTCTCCGTGACATTTCTGTTCATCTCTCTCGGCAGGAGAAGAAAAAGCATCTTTATGTGTGCAAAATTAATATCCCTGCTTGGCCTTGTCGTTACACTCACCAGCATTACAGGCAGGGGATGGCTATTTCACGGTGCATACAAGATTGACCTTTTTTCGCAGGTATTCAAGGCGTTATTATCCTATGGTTTTTGTCTGGTCGTATTTATGCTTGATACAAAGGATGAGATAGAAGAAGGTTGCCTCCCTGAATATTTTATGTTTTTAAGCTTTTCGACACTCGGGCTTATGATGCTTGTGAGCTCAGTGGAGCTTATCTCAATTGTCATATCCCTGGAGGTTTCTTCTTATAGCCTTTACGTGATAATCCCCCTGAGAAAGGGGCAGACAAAAATTCAGTTAGAGGCATCAATGAAATATCTGTTTTTTGGTGCCATATCTACAGGTATCATGCTTTATGGTATGAGTTATCTCTATGGCATGTGCCATTCTACCTTTCTCTCAGAAATCCTTTTTATATTTCCAAAATTCATTGATCAACCGATAGGTATTCTTGCCTTAATCCTTACACTCACAGGATTTTTCTTTAAACTCTCCCTCTTCCCATTCCACTTCTGGGCCCCTGACGTTTACGAGGGCGCATCTAATACTACCACTACATTCATTGCAACTATCCCCAAGATTGCGGGTGCTGCCCTTCTCATAAGGATTACAATGCTTGCCTCTGCAGGGTCTTCACAATTTGTGAGTATCCTTATCATACTTTCTGCACTGTCAATGACCTTTGGAAACCTCGTGGCCCTTGTTCAAAAAGACATCAAAAGGCTTCTCGCCTATTCTGGCATTGCCCATGCGGGATATTTGATGATGGGTATACTTGCATTAAGCAGGGATGGCAGCGCATCAGCAATATACTACATTACTATATATTTATTCATGAACCTTGCATGTTTTTATGTGGTTATACTCCTTTCGAAAAAGGGTGAAAATATCGTGCTTAATGACCTTGTGGGACTTTCTAAAAGGGCACCACTTCTTGCATTCACCCTTGCGGTCTCTGCCTTTTCCCTTGCAGGCATCCCCCCAACCGGCGGTTTTACAGGGAAACTTTTTCTCTTTACAAGTGCTTTTAGGGAAGGTTACCTGACTATTGTAATCATAGGTGCGGTCAATACGGTCATCTCGATATTCTATTACCTTAACCTTGTAAGGATGAGCTACTCCAAAGAGGCACCTCTAATAGAGCCTATCAAGCTTTCCTTCCATGAGAAGGCCCTCTGCTATATCTTCATATTCCTGATCCTTTACATGGGCATCATGCCCTTTGGATTGTTAGGGATATTCACGGCTGCAATCTGAAAAAGTATATTTTCATCCCCCAACGGGAGATCAAAATTACCCTTGAATGGCGAGTACAGTAAAGGAAAGGTTGTTGCATGGGAATCTAGTGGTGTGGTAATTTATTCAAAAAAAGGAGGATTTCATCATGCCATACGTAAATATCAGGGTAACAAAGGAAGGTGTTACGCAGGAACAAAAGGCACAACTTATCCAGGGAGCAACAAAATTGCTCATGGATGTTTTGGGCAAAAAACCACAGACCATATTTGTTGTCATCGATGAGGTTGAAACTGACAACTGGGGGGTTGGGGGAGAGACGGTAACAGCCCGACGGAAACGGGGTCAGTAATAGCACTGCTTTACATATAGCTGAAGGCAAAAAGGGACAGGAGATGAAAAAAGATATTATTGTAATAGGAGCTGGCCTTGCGGGGATGGTGGCCACATATATGGCTCAAAAAGAGGGTGCAGAAATAGTACTGATTGATAGAGGATCAATCGGAATTGGAACAAATTCAGCAATGTCAAACGGAGTATTTGCAGGCCCTACCTCTCATTACAGCCCAGATGAGTATATCAGGGATACACTTAAGGTCGGAAGGATGATTAACAGCGAACCTTTTGTGAAGCTCATTGCACGAGAGGCCCCTGAAGCCCTTAACTTTCTCAGCTCTTTTGGGCTTGACATAGTGGAATCCAACGACCTTTATGCCTTGAAGTCTTCGCGTCCTGATATTATCCCCGGCGTGACTCTGGTAAAAAAACTGGCTGAGGTTGTAAAAAACCTGGATAGGGTTCATATCTTGACAGATTTCTATGTAGAAGAGATTTTGAAAAAGGAGAACCGGGTATATGGTGTGAGGGGTTTTGACAAAACAGGGAGAGAAATGGATATTTATGCCCCGGCTATTGTTTTAGCTACAGGCGGTGCTGGTGCCATCTATCTTAGGAATGACAATCAAAAAAACACGATGGGCCAGGGATACTACTTGGCTGCCAGGGCTGGCCTTGAGCTGTGGGACATGGAGTTTGTTCAGTTTTACCCCCTTGTGATTTCAGGTCCCCATCTTCCTTCTATGTTACATTATCCCCCATATCCCAAGGAAGCAAAACTAATCAACGCATCTGGTGATGATGTAGTAAAAAAATACGGGATGGATAATATCAATGAAGCCGTTATAAAGAAAAGGGATGAATTCTCTGCAATCCTCTTTGAGGAGATTAAGTCAGGCCCAGTATATATGGACTACCGGAATGTCCCTTCTTCATCATGGGGAAAACATCCCTTAAGTCTTTTGGCGAAGTTGAGGTTTGATTTTCGAAACAAACCTGTTCCTACATCCCCTGCTGTCCATTTTTTCATGGGAGGGGTGAGAACAGATGAACGGGGACATACCTCGCTAAAAGGTCTTTTTGCCTGTGGTGAAGTTGTATGGGGGCTTCACGGTGCAAACAGGAGGGGCGGGAATGCCCTGACTGAATGCGTTGTTTTCGGTAGAATTAGCGGACGCAGTTCAGCTCAATATGCCCTTGCCAACCGCTTGCCTTCTTTAGATTTAGAAAGGACACCCGGAGATAAGGCTTCTTACCCAACACCAACAGGTGGTCAGTTGAGAGAAATACGCCAGAAGATAAGAGAAATTGCATGGAATTACGCTGGGATGGTAAAGACCGGAAAGGGATTAGAAGAGGGTCTTGACAGACTTGAAGAGGTAGAGGGGCAGTTGAGAAAAACTGATTTCAAGGGTGTCATGGAAAGAAAACTGAAAGAAGATTTGGTGAGCGCATCCTTCATACTACGGGCAATTTTCTTCACAAGCCTTTCAAGAAAGGAGAGCCGCGGAAGCTTTATCCGCAAGGATTTTCCACAAGAGGATAATATAAACTGGCGGAAGAATTCATGCCTTGCATATGACCCGGAAAGAAACACGTTTTCCGTAAGTCATCACGATGTCATTGCCCCTATTTTTTTCCCACAGGCATGATATAAATGGGTTGTTCCTTTTCAGACATGTTTAAGGCCCTTCTCACATCCTCGTCTTTAAAACCTCCTATTACGACGGCCCCGAGCTTAAGGGGAATGGCCTGCAAATAGACATTCTGGGCAGCGTGACCGGCCTCCACATACATCCATCTTGGATTTGTCGAGCGCTCTGACATTCCGGAGAATACCAAGACTGCCGGGGCATTTTTAATGGGAGCCTGACCAACTGCATTGAATAGCTCGGCTTTTTTGTCTCCCCCGGAGATCTTTATGAGTTCATGGCCCCGGGGTTGATATTTATACATACCAATTGGAAGGTTGGTTACGTTTCCTGAAAGCAGATACACATTAAGCAGGTAAAGGACCCTTGCTGAGGGGGCTGTCCTCAGGCCTCTCCCGGGCTCTGTAATCCCCTGGGCTGCCCAGAGTATCTGGGATATCTCAGGGAGCGTTAAGGGTTCATCTCTGTAACTCCTCAAAGACCTTCTCTCCAGTAAGGCCTTCTCTACTGATACATCACCGTTATACCTGGGGAGTGGCAATTTGACGGCTTCTGTTTTGGAACCTTTATCCTGAGCGAGGGCATGTTGGCCTCCTCCGTAAAGGAGAAATGATATTGAGATTATCCAAAAAACTAAAAATGATAGAACAAAGATAGGCACCAAGGTATGTTTTTTCATACGTTACCTCCCAGGGAAATTTGGCAATAAACCGTCATTAAAATCCACATTATTAAGGGTATATTAATTTATATAATGCCGGTATTGCCTTATGTGTTGACCTTGAGCGGAGCGGGGACCAATCTGTTTTTATTCCCCTAATAAGGGGTTTTGTTTCATTCATGAGGATTGAGGAGGCCCCTAATTGATTTCCTTCTCCATCGTAGTCTATCGCAGGTATGACCCTGTACTGTTTCTTTTCTGAGTCTATTTCCACCAGGCTTAAGGTATATTTATATTTTTGATAGCCATTTGTCGGTAGCCCCATCCCTTCCCTCTGTTTTATATAATGGCTGATGGCCTGTTTCTTTTTAAACACAAAGGCAACCCATACCACAACCCTTGGGGGCATTGGCTGATAGCACTCGACCGATGCATAGATACCATCCTCATCTCCTTCAGAGTCTATTATATTGTCTATATCGGAATAAAAGGCAAATTTATCATCCTCATAAATCGATTTCCAGTTCCACATCCTTTATTTCCTCCCTTGCAGAAAGGTATTCCTATAGTAACAAATTACCACATTTTTCAGGCAATTAATAAGAAAATAGTTGATTTCCTTTTTGATTTGACTTACATCTATAAGGCTTTAAGGTACCCATCAAAAATTAAAAGGAGAAAATAAGGTATGGACTATAAAAGAATTATCCCCTGTCTTGACGTAAAGGATGGCCGTCTGGTGAAGGGGATACACTTTGTTGATTTGAAAGAGGTTGGCGATCCAGCGGAAGCCGGCAGGGAATACAGCGAGGCAGGGGCTGACGAACTGGTTTTTCTCGATATCATGGCAACGGTTGAAAAGAGAAAGACGATGATCGATGTTATTAAGAGAACGGTTGAGAGAATAACGATACCGCTTACTGTTGGAGGCGGTGTAAGAACTGCCGGGGACATTGAAGAGTTGATGAGGGCGGGTGTCTCAAAGGTTTCGATAAATACAGCGGCAGTGAAGCGCCCGGATGTTGTGAAAGAAGCTTCAGGCATGTTCGGTAAAGAAAGGATTGTTGTTGCGATAGATACCCGCAGCTCCAAAAAGGTCCCGTCTGGTTTTGAGGTGATGGTGGATGGAGGAAGAACGCCAACGGGCATTGATGCTGTTGAATGGGCAAAAAAGGTGGAGCAACTTGGGGCCGGTTCGATACTCCCCACAAGCATGGACGCAGATGGGACCCAGAAGGGATACGATATCCCGATGACAAGGGCAATAGCTGATGCGGTCAAGATACCTGTTATTGCATCAGGAGGTGCGGGGACACTCGAACACCTCTATGAGGCAATTGTTGATGGACATGCAGATGCGGTGCTTGTTGCATCAATTGCACACTTTGGCACATATACGATAAGACAGATGAAGGAATATCTGTCAGGACTGGGGATCCCGGTAAGGTTATAGAAAGAATACAGCTTTACTATTCGAAATTGTAAAAGGGGGTATAAATGAAGCTGAGTGAATATTTTGAGAACAAAGAAGGACGCGGTGTTATTGCAACCGCAGATTCTCATGGTTTTGTGAATGTAGCTGTTTACTCAAGACCTCATTTTATTGATGAAGAGACAATTGCTTATATTATGACCGACCGTCTGACGCACAAGAATTTGCAATCGAACCCTCATGCAGCATATCTTTTCATGGAGTCTGGTGAGAAGTTTGCAGGGAAAAGACTCTATCTTACAAAGATAAAAGAAGAGACAGACCCAAAGCTGATTAACGAAATACGGTGGAGAAAGACTTATGTGGTGCCCGAAGATCAACAGAAGGAACCAAGATACCTTGTATATTTTCATATAGATAGGGTGCTGCCATTGATCGGGGATAAAAAATGATGGAACATAAGGGCGGTCGCCCGGGTGCTGACAGACAAAAGAAGCATCCGCCTGTCGGTGAGAGATGTTTCATTCTCCTTTTATAGAGCATTCCGATGATTGGAAATGTCCGATATGCGGTGCGCCCAAAGGTGCATTGTTGAAAAGCAATGAAAGTATGTTGATGAAACAGATTTAAATGTGTTAAAATGGTTTTCAGGGGTGATAGTATGGAACTTTTAAAGGCAGTATCTGAGCGAAGGAGCATAAGGAAGTACAGGAGAGACCCTGTTCCTGACGAGATAATCCTTGAAATCCTCGAGGCAGCAAGATGCTCTCCTTCATGGGCAAATACCCAGGTCTGCAGGTACATTGTGGTGAAAGACCAGAAGGTAAAGGAGGAACTGAGCAATGCTCTGCCACCAACCAATCCGGCACATAATGCAATTATAGAGGCGCCCTGTGTAATATGCCTATTTGCCAAAAAAGGTTTGTCAGGGTTTTATAAAGGAGCTCCTGCAACTGACAAGGGGGGCTACTGGTTCATGTTTGATGCAGGGATTGCCATGGAACACATTGCCCTTGCCGCATGGAGCTTTGGTCTTGGAACTGTCCATGTAGGTCTTTTCGATGCAAAAAAGGCACAGGAAGTTCTCAAAATACCGGAGGAATATAGCGTTGTTGAGATGGCCCCTCTTGGGTATTTTGGTGAACCGCCGAAACCCACACCAAGAAGACCTCTAAAGGAGTCGGTATTCCTCGATTTCTACGGCCAACCCTATATCAAGTAAAATGCCCCACTGCGTAATATGCAGATAGATGGGATAAAAAGGCTATACCCCGAGAAATTTGTACAGGAAAAAATACGCAGTCATGTCCTCATTTCTGAACATTATGCAGAATCTTCTCAAAATAATCAAGTGACTGAGGATTGACCAGGGCATCTCTGTTGGTAACTGGCCTGCCATTAATTATATTCGTGATAGCGCTCTCTACCTTCTTCATATTGAATGTATAGGGTATATCAGGGGCCTCGAGAATTAAAGCAGGGACATGCCTTGGAGATGCCTTATCCCTGAGCGCTCTTTTTATCTTATCCTTCAAATCATCGGTAAGGGTTGCCCCAGGAGAAAGCTTCACAAAAAGGAGAACACGCTGGTCATTTTCCCAGCTCTGTCCTATGGCTACACTGTCGGCTATCTCATCAAATGCCTCTACAATATTGTAAATTTCAGCTGTACCTATACGAACACCCGATGGTTTCAATATGGCATCGGAACGTCCGAAGAAGGTTATGCCATGGGTATCACTGTAGAACTCCACATAATCTCCATGTCGCCATACATTCGGGTATATTGCAAAGTATGCATCTTTATACTTCGTATATTCGGGGTCGTTCCAGAAATAGAGAGGCATTGAAGGGGCAGGTGCTTCACAGACAAGCTCCCCCTGTTTGTCAAAAACTGGATTCCCCTTATCGTCGTATGCCTTCACCTTCATTCCCAGCGCAGGGGCCTGCAGTTGCCCGGCATATACTGGCAGCGTTGGAGACCCGATCGCAAAACAACCGTTGATATCAGTACCACCGGAGAGAGAATTAAAATGGACATCATCCTTGATATATTTATAAACATACTCGAATCCTTCAGCAGAGAGGGGAGAACCGGTCTGGCCGATTGCTTTCAGCGAAGTGAGTTTGAATAACTCTTTTGGTTTGAAGCCCTGACTCTTCAGCAGATTAATGTACGTTGCGCTTGTCCCGAAAAAGGTTATTTTCTCGTCATCTATCAGCTTCCACATAGTCCCCAGATCCGGATATCCAGGGTTCCCATCAAAGAGGACAATCCTGGCGCCAACTGCAAGTGAACTTATGAGCCAGTTCCACATCATCCAGCTCGGTGCCGTCATATAGATGATAGTGTCCTCTCTCTTCAAATCTGAATGGAGAACAAGCTCCTTCAGATGGTTGATCAGTATTCCGCCAACACCCTGTACCATACATTTCGGTTTCCCAGTTGTTCCTGAAGAAAACATAATATAAACGGGATGGTCAAAGGGCACCTGCTCGAATACAATCTCATCATCTTTTCCGCGGGCCAGGAAATCCTTGTAGAGAACAGCCCTGGGTATGGAACTGATGTCGGGTTTTTCGCTGACGTAGGAAACAATGACCACCTTTTCTATTGACGGTACTGCTTCCACAACTTCCTTAACATCGGAGAGCATATCAAATGGTTTGTTTTTATAGAGGTACCCATCAACAGCGAACAGGACCTTTGGTTCTATCTGGCTGAAACGGTCAATAACTGCCTGCATACCCAGTTCCGATCCGCAGGATGCCCAGGTGGCACCAATGCTTGTAGTGGCGAGCATGGCAATTGCCGTCTCCGTCATGTTCGGCATATATGCCACTACCCTATCTCCCTTTTTCACTCCTTGGCCTCTCAAAGAACTTGCAAGACGCCCAACGGCTTTATAGATCTCTTCATAGGTAATATACACTGTTGGCTTGGTTTCACACTTAAAAACAAAAGCAACCTCTTTATCCCTGTATCTGAGAAGGTTTTCAGCAAAATTCATCTCTGCACCTAAAAACCACCGAATGCCGGGGAATTTCTTCAAATCATCCACTACCTTCTCGTACCTTTTTGATGCTTTAATCTCTACAAAATCCCACACGCTTGCCCAGAAATCTGGAATATTCGTGATTGACCAATCATAGAGATCGAAGTAACCAGTGAATTGCTTGTTGAACCGCTTGTTTATAAACCTTATGAATTTTGTCATATTTGCATTTTTTATTCTCTCCTCAGATGGTTTCCATAGTAGCTGTTTCATTGTTTTCCTCCACAAAAGGTTCAAGGTTAGAGGTTCAAGGTTCAAGGTTAAAAGCATAGAACATGGAACATTGAACTTTGAAGATAATTAGATCATTAAATACTCTTTCTTAACCTCTTCGTTCGTAGCTAATTCCTCAATACTGCCGTGGTATTTGATTCTCCCCCTGTCAATTACATAGGCCCGCTCAGCAACAGATAATGAAAACCTCACGTTCTGCTCAGAAAAGAGGATTGTCACCCCTTCATTCCTGAGTTTTTTCAGCTTATTCGCAAAGTCTTTCACTATAAGAGGCGCCAGCCCTTCAACCGGTTCGTCAAGGAGAATCAATTCGGCATTCCCCATCAGGGTTCTCCCTATGGTCAGCATCTGCTGTTCGCCACCGCTTAAATAGCCGCCGAGACTTTTTTCTAACTGTTTGAGCTTGGGAAAAATTTCATAGATTCTCTCGATCGTCCATGGTTCACCTTTAAAGTGCTCAGAATTTTTCCTTCCTATCTCAAGGTTTTCCAGTACCGTGAGGTCAGGGAAAATGAGCCTGTTATCAGGTACATATCCAACCCCCTTCTTTGCCACATAGTAAGGGGGTTTCCCCCTCATTTCCTCGCCGTAGAAGGTAACACTCCCCGTTTTCGGGGGGGTCAGCCCCATGATACTCCTCAAGGTTGTTGTTTTTCCTGCACCATTCCTTCCCAAAAGGCAGACGAGTTCCCCGCTATTTATATGAAGTGAAACATCAAAAAGTATGTGGCTTGTCCCGTAATATGTATTCATGTCCTTTACTTCGAGTATCATATCTCCTCACCAAGATAGCATTGTTGGGCTTCCTTATTATTCCTTACCTCTTCCGGGGTGCCCTCGGCAACAAGAACCCCCTGATGCAAAACAGAAAGTTTACGGGCATACCCGAAAATGACCGATATATCATGTTCAGTAAAGAGAATGGTCAAACCAATCTCCTTATTTAGGCGTTTTACCAACTCCATTGTATTGTGGGTCTCTTCTGATGACATCCCTGCTGTGGGTTCATCGAGAAGGAGAAGGCTGGGTTTACTTGCAAGGGCCAGGGCAAGTTCGAGTTTCTTTTTATCACCCTGCGAAAGGATTCCGGCTTCTGTGTCCCTGAATTCGGACAATCCGGTGATGTCCAGTAGTTCTAAAGTCTCATTCCGGGCAAGCTTCCTCGCAGGGGTAAAGAAATTAAGGGTCTTTTTCTGTTGCGCAAGAACTGACTGACGTACGTTCTCATATGTCGTAAGCTTTGGATAAATATTACTTACCTGGAAGGCGCGGGTTATCCCGGTACGGGCAATCTTATGTCGAGACCAGTTTGTGATATTCTTATCCATAAAAGTGACTGTTCCTCCGCTTACAGCATGATAACCTGTAACGAGATTAAAAAAGGTGGTCTTTCCTGCCCCGTTAGGGCCGATAATAGCCGCAATTTCACCTTTCGGAAGATTGTAATTTACATCTGTTAATACCTGGTACTTATGAAACGCCTTACTTAAGTGTTCGACCTGTAGGATATTGTCGTTTGCCATATCAAGATCCCCCGTGTTCAAGGGTTGTACTTTCTTTACTTTTAAGATGACCAAACTTTTCCTTGTAAACCCCTAAAACGCCACCAGGCAAAAGTAGAACAACGATAATAATGACGATCCCGCTCACCAGTGGCCAGTACTCGGTATAGCCCGTTACAAAGGCATTGAGAAGCGTGTAGATCACCGAACCGAGCATGGGACCCAGGAAGTAGTGGGGGCCTCCAAGGATCGCCATGAATACCGGACCGCCCGAGTGTTGCCAGCTACAGAGATCTGGCGCAACACTTCTGTTAAATGGTCCCCAGATGGCGCCTGCCAGACCGGCAAACATACCGGCAATCACAAAATTGATGAGCATATATCTCTGCACGTTGATCCCGATAAACTCCGTGCGCTCCGTGTTGTCCCGTATTGTCCTCATGGTATACCCGAATGGTGATTCGCTTATGAACCAGAGAATAATCGCCCCAATGGTTACGACCACAAGGGTAAAGAAATAGTAGGGATTAGTTTTGAATAGCCATGCAGGCGGATTAATCCCTTGAAGACCGTTGTCACCCCCTGTGAAGGAATACCACTGGAAGATGATATAGAAAACAAGCTGGCCAAATGCCATGGTCAGGATGGCAAAATAGATACCCCTTAAACGGACACAGAAATAACCGAGGATCAGCGCACATATCCCTGCGGTGACCATCGATATGGGCAGTGTCACGAAGAGCGGCCAGTTTGCTTTTACCATCAGGAGCCCCGTGGTATATGCACCGACCCCGTAATATGCCGCATGTCCGAAGCTGAGCTGCCCCATGTAGCCGAAGATCATATTAAAACTCAGGGCAAATAGGCCAAGAATAAGAATCTCGTTCAGCACATGGACCCAGAATTCCGTGACAATGAATGGCAAAATCAAAGCCAGGACAAAGAGTGCCGCTGGCATCCATATTTTTTTTAAGATATTATTTTTATGTTCAGCCATGTTATGTCCTCATCGGTGTTCCAAAGAGCCCCCATGGGCGTATAATGAGAATTGCTGCAGTAATTACAAAGATGAGAACCATTGCTCCAGCCGGCCAGTAAAGGATTGCGAAAGAGAAAACTTCACCCACAATAATCGCGCCTACAAGGGTCCCCAGAAGACTTCCGAATCCACCTATAACAACCACACAAAAGGCCTGGATAATAATAGCAATGTCCATACCGAGATTAACAGAACCTATAGGTGCCTGGACACCCCCTGCAAATCCTGCGATAAAGATACCGAGGGTAAATACCCATGTATAGATTTTCGGTATAGGGATACCAAGGGCCCCTACCATTTCACGGCTAAAAACGGCGGCCTTGACGATATGACCGTACCTCGTATATTTAAGAAACCACCATAAACCAAGGGCTACTGCAAAACCAGCAAGAATCACAAAAATAAAATAGGAATCAAAGGGGGCCCCGAAGATAAAAACGGGTTTTTGAATTGCAGGGGGACGGGCAATAAGCCTGTCCGTCGGGCCCCATACAATTTTTATCAAATCAGCAAAAATCAAGGCTAGGGCATATGTGATGAGCAACTGTTCATGGAGTTCCCTCTTGTAAATGTGCTTGATCAAAACAATCTCCGTAACCCACCCCACAGCAGCACATGCAAATCCGGCAAGGGGAATGCTGACCCATAAGGCAAAATTATACCCCTGCATTAGATACCAGAAGGAATAGCAGAAATATGCACCGATCAGCCAGAGCGTGGCATGGGCAAAGTTCAGGATGTTCATAACGCCGAATATCAGGGAGAGACCTGAGGCGACAAGGAAGAGTATCATGCCGTAGGTCAATCCGCTCAAAAACTGTGAAAAGAGAAAACTGAATTCCATGGTTTATGCCCTATAGTTATTTTTGTTCTGCTTTTCTTGCTGCAACAATTTCAGCTTCCGGGCGCTCACTTTCGGCACCTTTAACCTCTATCACGTCCTTTAAGATCGGGAATGGATATTTAGGGTCATCCCCCACAACGCCAACGTATGATGAACAACTTAACTGGTTATCAATGGGACGGAATCTCAGCTTGCCACGGGTCAGGTCAACGGTGAGCCCTTTCATGGCGTCCTTTACCTTATCCGTGTCGATGGTCTTTGCTTTTTCTATACCCTGTTTGAGGGAATACACTGCATCGTAACCCATAACAGCCCAGTCACTTGGATATTTTTTATACTTTGCCCGGTAATTTTTTACGAAATTTACCATCATCGGTACATCCAGGTGAGCAAAAAACGGTGCACGTGTAATTGATACGAGGCCTCTCGGGACTGTTTTTGCTTCTATAATCAACTCCGTGACGCTTACCATACCACCTGCAAATGTTACTTTTTCGAAAAAGCCATAAGGCCTCGCCTGTTCTATAAAGCTAACATTATCCTTTGAAGCAAGACATGGATATACAAAGTCTGGTTTCATTGCCATAATGCTTGTGATGAAAGAGGTAAACTGGGTCTCTCCAAGTCTTGGCCAGAATTCTTTCTTTAGCTTTAATTGAGGTGCTACCTTCTTAAGTTCCTTTACCACCTCTTCCTGGGTCGACCTTCCCCACTCGTAATCAGAGGCAAGTGTCACATATTCCTTCCATCCTTTATCCTTTGCCATTTTGGCAATTGCAAGAACTGCCGCCTTTGCCTGCATGTAACTGTTTGGAACTACCTGGAATGTATAAGGACTGTAGTTAATCTTTGTGATATTCTCCGAGTTGCTGATTGCAGCAATATGAAGGGTTTTATACTCCCTGCAGATCGGTTTCACCGCAACCGCAACAGCACTCGAATAATCATTAATAACTGCACGGACCTTATCCCTGAGGATCAAATCTTTTACCTCTCGAACACCCACATCCGGTTTTGTCTGTGTATCTCTCTGAAAAACCTTGATGGGATACTTTCCAAGGAAACCACCCTTTGCATTTATCTCATCAACAGCAACATGGATGCCTTCCAACTGGTCTTTACTGTAGAGAGTACCTGTGCCGGTAAATCCGAGGGCAACACCAAGGTTGTAAGGTTCTGCAGACATAACCTTACCTGAACCTGCCAACCCAACCAGAAAAACCAGTGCAACAAAAACAAATACAATCTTTAAAGCTTTGGACTTCATGACAAACCTCCTTTTTTTGTTATTTCCCTAAATAAAAAGGGCTAATACGTTAAAACCACACCTCCGTCAAACAAAAGATCCCCGCTATTTAAATATCTGGCGAAACGGGAGAAACCAAAGATAAAAAGATTTGCCACTTCAATTGGTGACATCATCTCTTTTATCCGTGATTTTCCCATCATGACATCCCTGACAACCTCTTCAGGGGTTATCCCGCGCTGCTCTGCCTGTGATGGAATCTGGTTAAGAGCCAATGCAGTTTTTACAAAACCTGTGCTCACAGAAAAGGAACGGATATACCCCTCCCCTTCAGCGGCAATAGATTGAGAGAGCGCCCTCATAGCAAATTTCGTTATATTGTAGACCGGTTTATTTAATGTACTGATATGGGCATGAATAGACCCCATATTACCGATGGCACCTTTGCCATCTTCGCTCTTTTTCATGTAAGGGATTGTCAATTTGGAGAGATAAAACGGAGCCCGGACCATCAGCCTCATCATAAAGTCATATTTTTCCATAGGAAAGTTTTCGATAGAATCAATATGCTGTATACCAGCAATATTTGCAAGGTATTTGATGCTGCCCAGCTTCACTGATTCTTTTACTGCATGTTCTACTTCTTTATCCTTTGTAAGGTCCGTTTTGATGAAAACCATTTGACCACCAATTTTTCGGGCTAAATCCTGGGTCTTTCTCCCCCCTTTTTCGTCCACATCAAGGCCAACAGCCATAAGATTATTTGCTGCGGCTGCAATACATGTAGCC
Organism: Pseudomonadota bacterium; assembly: GCA_026388215.1. Classification (NCBI taxonomy): domain Bacteria; kingdom Pseudomonadati; phylum Pseudomonadota; species Pseudomonadota bacterium. Next base: position 36,063 of record JAPLKF010000010.1, read on the forward strand.
CTTCCAATACCACTGCCTGCACCGGTCACAATACAGACATTGTTAATATTGAAGTCTGCATCAGAAAGAATTAATACATTTTCGCGTTTTATTTCGGGTTCATTTATATCGAATGACATGATAACCCCCGCTATGATTTGTAAAGAAAATAAATTTTTGAACATTTATATTGCAATACCTGTGCCACATGCCCTGATTCAAAAGATGACCATTTATAAATATTTGTAATTGTTAGGATATTTCCTATTTCCAGGGGATATGATACACTATCAATAAGCCATTTATTGTAAATAAATTTTGTCGAACATTAAAATTTATGTAGAATATTTTATACAAATAGATATATGCTTGTAGCAGAATAGATACAGGGGGCATATGCAGGAAAAAAAGATACGAAATCCTTATGCCGGGAATAAGGGCTCAGATAAGGTTAATCCACCAGATTTCGAACACCAGGATGTTAAGAAACAGCTTAAGATGCTTAAAATGATTTTTGATAATATTTACAATGGTGTTGTGGTCACCGATACCAATGGTTATATTGTTTATTTCAATAAACCCTATGGTCAATTCCTGGGGGTTGATCATGAGGCTCAAATTGGCAAACATGTCACTGAAGTAATAGAAAACACACGCATGCACATTGTAGCAAAAACAGGAAAACCAGAAATCAATGTCGCACAAAGGATTCAAGGGCAGGACATGGTGGTTCAGCGAATCCCTATTAAGAAAAACGGTAAAGTTATTGCTGTGTACGGGCAGGTGATGTTTAAAAAGGTAAGCGATGTCAGTAAGCTTGCAAAAGAATTATCTTTCCTTGAATCAAAGGTAAAACTTTATGAAGAAGAACTCATCTCGCTGCGCTCTACCCGTTATACATTTGATAGTATCGTTGGGGCAAGTAATACCTTGTCTGATCTTAAAGGGCAGGCGTTTAAGGCTGCCAGTAATAACTTCCCTGTCCTGATTACGGGCGAATCAGGTACAGGAAAAGAGATGTTTGCCCAGGCAATCCATAATGCCAGTCCCCGTAAGCTATATCCCTTCATAAAAATTAATTGTGCTTCCATACCAAAAGACCTGATTGAATCCGAGCTCTTTGGTTATGAAAAAGGTGCCTTCACAGGGGCAAGTCCATACGGCAAACCCGGTAAGTTTGAGCTTGGAAATCATGGTACTGTGTTTCTTGATGAAATAGGTGACCTGCCTATAGAGATGCAACCGAAATTGTTGCGTGTCCTTGAAGAGAAAGAGTTCGAACATATCGGTGGAACTATACCTATCAGGTCAGATTTTCGTCTGATTACAGCAAGCAACCAGAATCTTGAAGAGATGTTGCAGGATGGGAGATTTCGCAAGGACCTGTTTTATCGATTGAATGTGATACGATTACGTATTCCACCCCTTCGTGACAGGACAGAGGACATCACCCCCCTTGTACACCATTTACTACAGCGGATTGCACAGGATCTATCTATTCCAGAAGTAAAGATAGACCAGCAGCCCGAATATGCTTTAAGCAGTTACGATTGGCCGGGAAATGTCCGGGAACTCCTTAACGTACTTGAGCGGGTTGTTTCTTCTATGGAAGGGAATGTTATTCATCTCCGTGATATACCCTTCCATATATATAGTAAACAAAAGAAAGCAAGGGACACGCACCGTGGTGCACTGAGGGATGTCAACGCCACTGCCGAAAGAGAGGCAATACAATACGCCCTGGAGACAACCAACTACAATAAGACACAGGCTGCTGACTTACTCGGTATTCACAGGACGCTTCTTTACAAAAAGATAAAAAAATATAATCTTTTTCTTGATAATAGAACCAACATACCGTCATTGTAGAAAAATTGATACACTTCCTGAAGGGTTGTCTTTGCTATTCTATTTCAATATGCAACATTACATCAGTATTCAGTTCTTGGTCTGACACAACTTGCTATAAGACTGTGGAACACTATGGCACTTTTCTGCAACGACGCCGGAAAGATTTAATGAGTCTTTTTCTTTAGAGGTGATTTATATGCCTGACCCCTGCTTTCTGAAAGAAATTTTGCCAAGCTGTCCGCCCATAAATCCATAGTATCATAAGCATAAGCCCATCTGCTTTTAGCCTTTATTCCTATCATAAATTCAACTGGATCAATATCTGTCGTCGCCGGCCCCTTGTGCTTGTCTGACAGGACAATGAGTTGTTCCTTTGTTGTGTGGTCAATTACGACACCCTCCATTCCCATTATTGCACCTGTAACACCTGTGTATAAATATACGCCTGTTATTATATTTGTAATAACGTCTGTCCCTGCTACTTCTGTAAGCTTTAATTGAATTTCAAACGCTTTGTATCTTCTTATCTCCTCTCCGTTCTCTTTGACAGGCATTACTATGCCAAGTATGTTTCTAAATCGTTGTTTCATTTCTTTTGACAGTTTTTCCAGTTCTTCCATTGTTGCTTTTTTGTCAAAAACACCTGAAGTTATCAACCTTGCATTGCGTGTATCTACATCTCTGATGTATAGGCACTGATAATTGGCAAGATCTATTCCTGGTTTTACATATGATTCTTTAAACCCCTTCACACCTATGGTTTCGGATTGTTTTTCTGGTTCTTTTTTTAAAAGGTTTTTCTTATCGATGTTGGCACATGAGTTGAGACCTAAACATATAGGAATAAAAATACATGCAATGAATAAATGTTTCTTTATGATTTACCTCTTCCTATTTGTTTCAACCCCCTTTTATGCATTCTCCTACTTTTATATTAAAAACCAGCACCATCAGCCCCTTAATGATGATGCGTTGGAGTTACCCCCCCACCACTTGTTGCAGCTGCGACACCAGCTGCTACTGCTGCTCCAACTGCTACACAGCTGCAATTGTGCCTGCCCCAAGAGAGAGGATACTGGTACGTTTACCTCTTTCAATCAAAAACTGAGTAATTTCAAGTTTCGAGTTTTGGCCAACGCTGAGCATACTGTCATCGCCGAGCAATAGTTTTGTCCTCGCCCTTTCGCCTGTAGATACAAGGTCCTTAATCTGCAACCCATCGTCAACCTTTGGTTTTATCGTTGCCTTTTCCCTTGTCAGTGATACATTACCACGGATTTCAGAAAATTTACCTACGGTATCGGCAAGAAGTGAAACAGGAAACAATTAAAATTTGTTTTATTGCTGGGGGCCAATGGCCTGGAATGGAGTTATTTGATAAATGCTTGGTGGAGCTGAACGGGATCGAACCGTCGACCTCATGACTGCCAGTCATGCGCTCTCCCATCTGAGCTACAGCCCCACTGGTATTTTTATAACAACAT